>CALAJG010000041.1 GCA_937923375.1 uncultured Leucothrix sp. | reverse complement strand
CACGGACTAGCGTAGATTAAGTAACTTTAGGCGTGTGGAATGTATTTTCCACACGCCTTTTTCTTTATACTCCGTATTAAATACCAACAAAATAATGAGAGGAGTCCAAACGGATGCTTAATCCCGCAACGGCACAGTCCGTCATCGATCATGCACTGTCACTTGGTGCTGATTTTGCTGAATTATTTGTAGAGAAACACCTCACGTCATCGCTAAATACGATTAGCGAAAAAGTTAAATCAGTTGACTCAGGGATCGATTTTGGCATTGGTCTACGTATCGTGTTTGGCGGAAAAGTGCTCTATGGCTATACCAATCAAACTGATGCTGGTGGCTTAAAGCGTATCGCATCAAATTTAGCAGCTCGAGATAAAAGAAATCGCTTGAACCAGGCTGTCGCGTTTGATTTCAGTGTGATGAAAGATCGACATCCTTCAAGTATCGTGTTGAGTAAAGATGCTGCAATTGATAGCAAAGTAGAGTACTTACTGAAAGCAGATGCAGTTGCTCGCTCTGTTAGCGATAGCATTACGCAAACCCGGGGCTATTGCACACAGCGTGAGCAAGCCATTGAGATATTCAATAGTGAAGGTTTACATACCAGCGACACGCGTAATTATATTCGTGCCGGCCTAACTTCTATTGCATCCGATGGAACCGAGCAGGCGACAGGCGGTTGGAATGATGGTGGTCTGTTGGGTTGGGAACTGAACAATTCAATGGATGCCCAATTCACTGGTGAAGAAGCCTCGAGACAAGCGCTGGTTAACTTGGGCGCTAAGCCTTGCCCCTCAGGACGCATGCCTGTAGTCATTGGCAACGGTTTTGGTGGTGTGATTTTCCATGAAGCCTGTGGTCATTTATTAGAAACCACCTCGGTTGCTAAGAAAGCGTCTGTTTTCCATGATCAAATGGGGGAAATGATTGCAAGTTCAGTGGTTAATGCAGTCGATGACGGTCTAATGAGTAATGAATGGGGCTCTATTAATATCGATGATGAAGGCATGCCTACACAGCGCACGCAATTAATCAAAGATGGCAAACTCACCAATTTCCTGGTCGATAGAATCGGCAGCGAGAAAACAGGTTATCCCCGCAGTGGATCTGGGCGTCGACAGTCCTATCGTTTCGCACCCGCCTCGCGCATGCGTAATACCTTTATCGAAGCGGGTGACAGCGATATGGACGATATGATCGCCTCTATCGACAAAGGCATTTATGCATCCCACATGGGCGGTGGTTCAGTACAGCCCGGTACCGGCGAATTTAACTTTGCAGTCACTGAAGGTTATTACGTTGAGAATGGTAAAATTCAATATCCTGTCAAAGCGGCTACGTTAATTAGTACAGGGCCTGCGGTGCTTAAAGAAATCAGCATGGTGGGTAAAGATTTTGCCTTAGCGTGTGGTATGTGTGGTTCGGTAAGTGGTTCGATTCCTACCACGGTAGGGCAGCCCGCACTCAAAGTCGATGACATCTTGGTGGGAGGGAATGCTTGATGAGTCAGTCCCAAACAATTGATAGTGGTTTACAGCAGGCCAGCGAGCAAGTTTTCAGTCGCGTTAAAGATGCGGGTGCTGAAGCTGATTTAATTATCATCGCCGCCGAGTCGCTGTCGTTAAAAGCTAGTGAAGGCAAGCTTGAAGAGCAAACAGTGAGCAATACGCAGAGCTTTGGCGTACGGGTGATAAAAGATGATCACATCGGTATTGCCTACAGTGAAGCCAGTGATGCCGAGTCATTGCAATGGATGGTTGATCAGGCACTGCAAAATGCAACGTTTTCAGACACGGAACCACACGAGCGTATTCTGGATTCACAGCAGCAGTTAGTCAGTGACGATAGTATCTTTTTCCCTGAAGACTCTGCCTCAGTCGATCAGCAGATCGATATGGTGTTGCAGTTAGAGCAGGGATTGCTGGATAAGCCGCTGGTGAAAAATGTTCCTTACAATGGCCTGTCAGATGTTGCCAATAGCCGTTTCTTATTCTCATCAGCCGGACTAAGTGCCGCTAGTCGCGAACGTATGGTTTATGCGTATGCCTATGCATTGGCGGAAGATGGTGACAAAAATGCCATGGAAGGAACCGGACAGATGCAACGTTTGACGCAACAGCTAGACGTCCCAACACTAATCGAGTCTGTCGCTGGTGCAAGCTTAGATTTATTGGACGGTAAGCCAATTCCGTCAAAGCACTATGACGTGATCTTTGATCGTGAATGCCAGATCCAACTGTTTGTGGTTTTTTCCATGGCTATTTCAGGTAAAGCGGCCAAAGAAGGGATTAGCCCTTGGCGCGATAAGATTGGTGAGACGGTTGCTGACAGCCGCTTGAGCATGCACGACATGCCACTGCTTACAGATGGTTTCGGTTACAGCTTATTTGATGATGAAGGCACCGCTACGGCCAATACGCCTTTCATCGTCGAAGGCAAATTAAACACCATGATGCATAACAGTGTCACTGCTAGCCATTTTGGACTGACCACCACAGGGCACGCTTCAAGAGGGCCACGTTCAACCTTGGGCGTGGGTTCGCACCAGTTAACGATAGATGCAGGCACTGCAAACGCGGCTGAGATTTATGCGGGCGAATACTTGGAAATTACCAGTATGGCCGGACTTCATTCTGGAGCCAATGCTATTTCCGGAGACTTTAGTTTGGGCGTGTCGGGGTTCCTTTGCCGCGATGGTAAGCGTGTTCAGCCGGTGAGGGGCGTTACTGTTGCTGGGAATTTCTACAAGATGCTCAATCAGATTGAGTGTATTGGGAATGAACGTTTCTGGAACTGGCAACGTTCTTCGCTGATGCCATCAATCCGTTTTGCTGGTTTGGCTATCTCAGGCGATTAATATGTTTTTTTTGGTTAACACGTTTAAACGCCTGCAGGGGATGCCCCTGCTTAAAGAAAACAAGCGTTTGCTGCTGTTTTTTCTAGCAGCATCTCTGCTGTTTGCTCTATACATGTGGCTGGTTGAAGGGCTGACTTTACTCGATACCTACTATTTTCTAGTAACCACCGCGACTACGGTTGGCTATGGCGACATCTCGCCAAAGACTGGCCTTGGTAAGGTGTTTGTTACGATTTACATGATTATTGGCATCGCTTTGCTCGGTTTATTTTTGGGTAAGGTGACAGAGCTTATGGTTGAGGTTGGTTCCAAGCGCAAAAAAGGATTAATAAGTATGAAAGGTGAGGTTGATTTGATCATTGCAGGCTACCCCAGTGATGAAAAAGTACAGAACATTGTTACTGAACTACGAAATGATTCACGTTTTGAACATGCCGGAATTGTCTGTGCCAATAATCGACTGGAAGAAAAGCCTGCTTGGATGACGTCTCTAAATGTTGAATTTGTAAAAGGAGTTGCTTCAGACAGTTCGGTGTTGAAAAAAGCAGGTGTCGATCGCGCATCGACCATTTTAATTCTAGCCAATGACTCTGCGCTGGTAGAGTCAGATGATTTATCGACATCTATCTGTGCTGTTGTCGAGCGCATGCGCCCTGAAATACGCGCTATTGTAGAAAAAGTCCGAAAGGATGAGCTATTGTTTGAAGTAGTCAATGCCGATACGATCGTTGACGTGTCCTCACCGAGCGTCTTAGCTCAAGAGATTTTGGATCAGGGAGCAATTGAATTACAAAATGCTATTTTTTCCACCCACACTGAGGGCACGCAGTTTAACTTTAACTATGCCTCGGAGGACAATTCGTGGTCTTCAATTGCCATGGCTATCATCAAGCAAGACGCCATTCCGGAAGGTTTTCAAAACCCGGGAGAACGCTTGTTTAACTTATTGCCAAAGCAGTCAGACATTGTTAAAACCAATGCCTTGATTAAATATCGTGGTGTTCATGCCTTGGAAAAACTTGAGTTTTGACAGAGTTCAATAACTGATTTGAATATAGAGTAATGAGGGCTTGCAAGCTTGCTGGGCTCTCTCTATAATCCGCTTTCTTTCTGGTGCGGGGTGGAGCAGTCAGGCAGCTCGTCGGGCTCATAACCCGAAGGTCGTAGGTTCGAATCCTACCCCCGCTACCAATTTATTCTTGTCATACCTCCAGATACACTTCAGTGTTTCTTATTCCAGAGAAACATTTATACATTACGGTAACTAGTGAATTTACCGCAATCTCTCTATACTGACTATACCTAGGTCTTAACATTCGTCATAGTATTGATAAATCAATTATTATGAGCCGTACTTATCGGCTAACTTATAATACTGACGAAACCAAACGGTTCGATTTAGGTCAAAAATTGCTAACTAAGGTTTTTTTCATGAACCTTGACTGAAACTAAGAGAAGGCAAGCCCGTTGATCCGGTTGTGGTTGTTTATTACACGATTTAAGCGGTATAAAACAATCTAAGCTTAGTTAGATTAGATGTGGATTTCATACCTGAACTGAGCCACATAAGAATCTCAACGTATAAGGCTCGCTGTACAGAATGAGGAGCTCTCGCTTCACGGCGGGGCGCTCAATATAAAAAGAATTTCAGCCTACAATTTGGTGGTATTAGAATGAGTATATTTGATCATTATCAATCACGTTATGAGTCTTTCAAAGAAGAAGAGCTTTCCCTGCAGGAATATCTCGATCTTTGTAAAAAAGAGCCTTTGACTTATGCCACCGCTGCGGAGCGAATGCTACAGGCTATTGGTGAGCCCGAGGTGATAGATACCGCAAAAGATCCACGTCTCAGTCGGATCTTTATGAATAAAGTGATCAAACGTTATCCCGCCTTTTCAGATTTCTATGGAATGGAAGATAGCATTGAACAGATAGTGGCTTTCTTTCGGCACGCCGCTCAAGGCTTAGAAGAAAATAAGCAGGTTTTATACCTATTAGGCCCCGTAGGTGGCGGTAAATCTTCGTTAGCTGAGTCACTTAAGGCGCTGATGGAAAAGCAGCCTATTTACTGCATCAAGGGCTCACCGATCAACGAGTCGCCACTGGGATTGTTTGGTGGTGAAGACGCGGTTATCCTCGAAGAAGACTATGGTATTCCCAAACGCTATCTAAATACCATTATGTCACCCTGGGCCGCTAAGCGGTTGCGTGAATTTGGTGGCGACATCAGCAAATTTACCGTTGTAAAGCGTCATCCATCGATGCTCAACCAAATTGCTATTTCTAAAACAGAGCCCGGCGATGAGAATAATCAGGATATCTCTTCGCTTGTTGGTAAGGTCGATATTCGCAAACTGGAAGATTTCCCGCAGCATGACACCGATGCCTATAGCTACTCGGGTGGTTTGTGTATGGCGAACCAGGGTTTGATGGAGTTCGTTGAGATGTTTAAGGCACCGATAAAGGTGTTACATCCTCTACTGACAGCGACTCAGGAAGGCAACTATAACGGTACTGAAAGTATTGGCGCGATTCCTTTTAACGGTGTAATTCTGGCGCATTCTAACGAATCGGAATGGCAAACGTTTAAAAATGATCGAAACAATGAGGCCTTTATAGATCGTGTTTCGATTATCAAAGTGCCATATTGCCTACGCCTGAGCGAAGAAATAAAAATATACGAAAAACTGATGCAAAACAGTTCTTTATCTCAGGCGCCTTGTGCTCCGGATACCCTAAAGATGCTAGCAGAGTTTTCAGTGCTGTCACGCTTGAAAGAACCGGAGAATTCGAGCATTTTCTCGAAGATGCGAATTTATGATGGTGAAACGCTTAAAGATATCGACCCAAAAGCTAAGACAATGCAGGAGTATAAAGATGCTGCTGGTGTAGACGAAGGAATGAACGGCATTTCTACTCGCTTTGCTTTTAAGATTCTGTCAAAAGTATTTAATTTTGATTCCACTGAGATTGCTGCAAACCCTGTTCATCTAATGTACGTGCTTGAAAAACAAATCGAGCGCGAACAGTTTAGTGAGGAAGTTCAGGATCGTTACATGGGCTACATCAAGGAATTCCTGAGTCCACGCTACGTTCAGTTCATCGGTAAAGAAATTCAAACCGCTTACCTTGAGTCTTACTCAGAGTACGGTCAAAACTTATTTGATCGATACGTTACCTATGCTGACTTCTGGATTCAGGATCAGGAATATCGTGACCCTGAGACGGGTGAGTTGTTAGATCGTAATGCGTTAAATGCAGACCTTGAGAAAATCGAAAAAGCAGCCGGAATAAGCAATCCAAAAGACTTCCGTCACGAAGTGGTTAACTTTGTTTTACGGGCACGTGCTAATAACGAAGGTAAGAATCCCGACTGGACTAGCTATGAAAAACTGCGCCGGGTGATTGAGAAGAAAATGTTTTCAAGCACAGAAGAGCTGTTACCAGTTATATCTTTCAGCGCTAAATCATCAACTGACGAGCAGCGTAAACATGATAATTTTGTCAACCGGATGGTGGAACGAGGTTACACAGACAAACAGGTGCGCTTGCTAGCAGAGTGGTATTTGCGTGTCAGGAAGTCGCAGTAGATTTGATTGAGTTATGTGGACTTAGTTATTTGATCTAACGCGTATGAGGGGCTTATGCCATACATTATCGATCGGCGTCTAAACAGTAAAAATAAAAATACGGTAAACCGTCAGCGATTTTTGCGACGATACCGTAAGCAAATTAAAAAGTCTGTTTCAGAAGCGATTGGCAGGCGTAGCATCACCGACATGGACCGGGGTGAAGACGTTAGCATACCCAAAGACGATGTTAACGAACCAGTGTTTGGGCACGGGCAGGGTGGCGAACGCAATTTTGTCCTGAGTGGTAATAAAGAGTTTTCTAAAGGCGATAAAATTCAGCGCCCACCTCAGTCTGAAGGCGGTGGCTCCGGTGAAGGTGAAGCCTCTGACTCTGGCGAAGGTGATGACGAGTTTGTTTTTCAGATTTCTCAGGAAGAATTTCTGGAGTTCATGTTTGAAGACTTGGCGTTGCCAAATATGGTGAAGCGGCAGCTCGCCGATAGCAGTGAATTCAAAATGGTTCGTGCCGGTTACAGCGAAGCGGGTAGCCCGAGTCAGCTCAATGTTGTCCGTTCACTGAAGAGTGCTCATGCTCGCAAGATAGCTTTAGGCGGTAAAAATCGTCGTCGACGAAAAGAATTACGACTGGAGCTAGAAGCATTAATAGAACCGTTGAGTGATAAGCAAGAGATTCGCAAAGCTGAAATTGTAGCTGAGATTGAAGTGCTGTCACGGAAACTTAATGCCATACCGTATATCGATGAGTTTGATCTCAAATACAATCTCACCGTAAAGTTACCCCAGCCGTCGCCAAAAGCTGTGATGTTCTGCTTAATGGATGTGTCAGGATCTATGACAGAGGACATCAAAGATACGGCTAAACGATTCTTCTTCTTGCTGTATTTATTTCTAAAACGAAACTACGAAAAAATTGACTTGGTTTTTATTCGTCATCACAACACTGCGTCGGAAGTGAATGAGCATGATTTTTTCTATTCCCGAGAAACGGGTGGAACGGTTGTTTCCAGTGCATTAACGTTGATGGATGAAATTATCACCGATCGTTATCCACCGAGTCAGTGGAATATTTATGCTGCACAAGCCTCAGACGGCGACAATTGGCAGGGTGATACCGAGCAGTGTGTGGAGCTGCTTAACGAGAAGATTTTGCCCTGTGTGCAGCATTACTCATACATTGAAATAGGCAAACGTCCACCTCAGGAGCTTTGGTACAGTTATAAAGAAATCCAGAGTGGCATTTTTAGTGACCGCTTCGATTTGAAAGCGGTGCAGGATAATTCACAGATTTATCCGGTATTTCGCCAGTTATTTGAGCGAGGTGTGAAATGAGTCGTCGTAAGCCCATCTCAACCGGATCAGATTGGACGTTTGAATTACTAGAGCAATATGATCAGGAGATTGCTCGTATCGCCAAGGAAAAATTCAAACTGGATACGTATCCTAATCAGATTGAAGTTATCCGTTCTGATCAAATGATGGATGCCTACGCCTCGGTGGGTATGCCGGTTAGTTACAACCATTGGACTTATGGAAAGAAATACGTCTCCACAGAGAAGAATTATTCACGTGGTCGAATGGGTTTAGCCTATGAAATTGTAATCAATTCGGATCCTTGTATTGCATATCTTATGGAAGAGAACTCCATGACTATGCAAGCTTTAGTTATCGCGCATGCTTGCTATGGACACAATTCTTTTTTTAAAGGTAACTATTTGTTTCGGACCTGGACTGATGCTGAAGCAATTATTGATTATCTCGTGTTTGCTAAGAACTACATTGCCGAATGCGAAGAACGTCACGGAGTAGATGCAGTGGAGTCGACTCTGGACTCTTGTCATGCGCTAATGAACTATGGCGTAGATCGCTATCAACGGCCTGTGCCCATTTCGGCAGAAGACGAAAAAGTCCGGCAAAAGGAACGTGAGCACTATATACAAACGCATCTCAACGATCTTTGGCGAACTATCCCGGACACCCATAAACAGATTGATGAGCCAAAACGGGTTAATTTCCCTGAACAGCCGCAGGAAAATATTCTCTATTTTGTTGAGAAAAGTGCGCCTCACTTAGAACCATGGCAGCGAGAGATCGTTAGAATCGTGCGGAAAATGGCACAATACTTCTATCCGCAGCGGCAGACTCAGGTTATGAATGAGGGCTGGGCTACTTTTTGGCACTATACGATTCTCAATGAAATGTATGATGAAGGTCTGGTAACTGATGCATTCATGATGGAATTTTTGACTTCGCATACTAATGTAGTTGCGCAGCCCGAGTTTGATAGTCCCTACTATTCAGGTATCAACCCTTACGCATTGGGCTTCGCCATGATGACGGATATTCGGCGAATTTGCGAAAATCCAACTGATGAGGATAAGCGCTGGTTTCCGGAAATAGCAGGTGCTGATTGGTTGGAAACATTGCATCATGCGATGAAGAATTATCGCGATGAGAGCTTTGTAGAGCAGTACTTATCACCCACTGTCATCCGGAAATTCCGTTTCTTTGCGTTGGAAGACAATGAGTATAAATCCACAATTGATGTGACCGCAATCCATGATGATGAGGGCTATAGACGCGTTAGGGAAGTGCTGTCTCAACAGTATAATCTCAGTGCCAATGAGCCTGATATTCAGGTCCACAGTGTAGATGTGCGTGGCGATCGCTCCTTAACTTTACGCCATCATCAGCATAATGGTCGACCACTGAACGATGAAACAACTGAAGTGCTAAAGCATTTGAGGCGCTTATGGGGTTATGACGTGCGTCTTGAGTCATTGAAGGATGACCAACGATCCTGGACTTTTGCAACTAATGATTAGCGTAGCTTGGAACAACCTACAGCATCGCTCCAACAGTATCCAACCTTAAAGCGACCTTTTAATCAATTAAAGTAGTCAGTTGATGGCTTGATTATTTAAACTTCATTTTTTATTCGTGGAATTAAGCATCCGTGCATGTTGGGATCGCGTAAGATAACTTACTTACACATTTGCCTATATGTTGGCCTTAAATTATGAATAAAAAAATCATCCTGCTTGGTGTCATTGCACTATTATTTGCTTCATTTTTTCTTTTTGATCTCCAGCAATATTTCTCGCTGGATTTCATTAAAGAGAAACAACAAGCATTTAACGACTATTATCAACAAAATACCCTGCTGACGCTTCTGATGTTTTTTGTTGTTTACGTCATTATGGCAGCCTTGTCACTTCCGGGCGCGGCGATAATGACTGTTCTGGCAGGCACATTATTTGGTCTAGTCACTGGTGTTATTGTTGTATCTTTTGCTAGTACGCTTGGCGCTACATTGGCTTTTCTGGTTGCGAGATACTTATTTCGTGACACGCTCCAGGATCGCTATGCCGATAAGCTACAGCTAATTAATGATGGTGTAGAAAAAGAAGGGCCACTGTATCTATTCGCGATGCGACTAGTGCCATTGTTTCCATTCTTTCTGGTCAATATCCTGATGGGCTTCACTAAGCTCAAAACAATCACTTTTGCCTGGGTTAGTCAGATTGGAATGTTGGCTGGCACAGCTGTATTTGTTTATGCAGGAACGCAGCTTGCTCAAATCGATTCACTGTCCAGTATTCTCTCTCCGGGCTTATTGTTAGCCTTTGCCTTACTAGGAGTTTTCCCTGTGGTTGCTAAAAAAATTATGAATAAAATTCGCGCGAGCAAAGTATTTTCAGTATACGACAAACCAGAAAGTTTTGACTTTAATCTGCTGGTTATTGGTGCTGGTTCTGGTGGGCTGGTCTCAGCCTATATTGCGGCAGCTGTAAAGGCTAAAGTTGGTCTGATAGAAAAGCACAAAATGGGTGGAGATTGTTTGAATACGGGATGTGTGCCGAGCAAGGCACTGATTCGTACAGCCAAAGCGGTTCATGAAGCGCAACATGCAGAAAAGTACGGCTTAGAAAATATGCAACCTACCTTTGATTTTAAGACAGTGATGAAGCGGGTACATGGGATAATCAAAGCAATTGAACCACATGATTCTATCGAGCGATACACTGAGCTTGGAGTTGAGGTCATTACTGGCGAAGCTAAGATACTTGATCCTTTTCGTGTTGAGGTCAACGGCAAAATTCACACCACAAAAAACATCATCATAGCGACTGGGGCATCGCCACTTGTTCCACCTATTAAAGGGGTAGATTCAGTTGACTATTTGACCAGCGACAACCTTTGGGAAATTGAAGAACAGCCGGAGCGTCTGGTTGTATTGGGTGGTGGTCCCATTGGCAGTGAGTTGGCGCAGGCATTTAATCGCCTTGGAACGAAAGTCACCATGGTAGAGCGTTCACCGACTATTATGGTTCGTGAAGATAATGAAGTATCTGAACTCATGCAATCTCGTTTTATCGAAGAGGGTATTGAAGTGTTGTCATCGCACGATGCTAAGGAGTTTATCCAGGAAGCAGGTGAGAACTACCTAATTTGTGAGCACGATGGAGAAGAGAAAAAAGTTCCTTTTGACCGTGTACTGCTAGCCTTGGGCCGTAAAGCAAATATCACAGGGTTTGGCCTTGAAGAGTTAGGCGTTGAAATTTCTGGTCGAGGTACTATTGAAACGGACGGCTTCCTGACCACAAACTTTCCTAATATTTATGCAGTTGGCGATGTGGCCGGCCCTTATCAGTTCACACATACAGCAGCACATCAGGCTTGGTATGCAAGTGTGAATGCCTTGTTTGGCGCTTTTAAGCGTTTTCGAGTTGATTATCGGGTTATCCCTTGGGCAACCTTTACAGATCCTGAGGTGGCGCGCGTTGGCCTTAACGAAAAGGATGCAATAGAGAAGAATATTGCTTATGAAGTAACCACCTATGGGATTGACGATTTGGATCGTGCGATAGCAGATAGCAGTGATGAAGGTTCGGTAAAAGTGCTTACTGTACCTGGTAAAGATAAGATTCTTGGGGTGACGATTATTGGTAAGGGGGCAGGTGACCTAATCCCAGAATTCATTCTGGCAATGAAATATAATCTAGGGCTCAATAAGATACTGGGAACGATACATATTTACCCCACTATGTCAGAATCAAATAAGTTTGCAGCCGGCAATTGGAAGAAGGCTCATGCGCCTGAGAAACTTCTTTCGTATGTTGAGAAGTTTCACACTTGGCGTAGAGGCTAATTCATTATTCGCCCGGTTTGTTGAGAACCGGGCTTTTAATCATTGGACTCTCGGTCTGGGGTAAAGAAACATCTGAAGGCGCTGCGGATGTTTCTTTGGTATCGTTAGTTTCTGTTTTAGCAGCCTGGCAATCCCTCTCTACGATTGCCTGAATTCTGTCCCTACGAGGCTTGTGCTGTTCACCTTCTAAGCCACCTAAACTCTTTTGCCAATACTCGCAGGCAGTTTCTGTTTTATTCCAAGCAGTATAAAGAAAGCCTAAATTTGTATACTGAGAAGTAAGTGCTTGCTTGTTATCAACAGCTTCATATAGAGCTATTGCTTTTAAATGGAGTGCTTCACTCTGTCCAAATTGCTTGCGGCTTCGCGCTAGTATTGCCAAATTACTATATTGGTCGGCGGTTCCCTGAGGGTTTTCCGTTTCCTGAAACAATGTTAGGGATTGGTTAAAGTATTCTTCAGCTCTCTCGAGTTCGTTTTTTTGCTGTGCCAGAATTCCCATGTTGCTATAAAGCCCAGCGCTGAAGCGTTTATTTGGGTTAGCTTGGTTAAGCAGCAGTGCCTTCTCATACTCTGCCAGCGCAAGTTCAGATTGCTGTTGAGATTGGTACAAGCTGCCTAGGGCAGAATAAATTTCTATTTGTTTGGCCGTCAATTTTGTTGTTTGATAGACGCCGAGCGCTTTTTGGTAATACTTTTCAGCCTGATCGAAGTCTTTTTTAGCTCTGTAAAGTCCTGCTAAATTCTCGCTGTTCGACGCTATTCCATCCTGATTATCTAGCTCAGTATTTATACTTAATGCTAGCTCAAACGACTTAATCGCATCATCAAATTTATTCTGAGACTGGTATAAGAGACCGAAATTAGCTAATGAAACGGCTTCAGTCCGGCTTTTACTGTCAGAAAGACGGGTTACGTTCTTATAAGCAATTTCTGCTTTATCATATTGGCCTCGTTGTCTTTCTATATGGCCTATACGATTCCAAGCATTGATATTGTCGGGATCTAGTGTAACGGACTTTTGATAAGCTTTGATTGCCTCTTCTTCAGACTTAAGGTTTTCAATATTTCCAATATCAACCCATAGCTTTGCTGCATCACGCTTATTATCAGTTGCTAAGGCTAAATTTTTGAGTGTGGTCAATGCAGCAGGTAGTTGATCATCACGGAGCTGTTGAAGAGTAAGTCTAGCAGCTTCGTGAGGGCTGCTCTTCAAATTACTGAGTGTGTTGGCAAGTGCCTGAATATCTTCCCTACGTCCGCTATCACTAACCGATAAATAATCAGCCGCGAGCTTCTTAGCAATTGCATCGACATTTTTATCAGTAAATGACTGAGGTGGAAGTTCTTTTGCCGGGGTATCGTCAGGTTTGTTTAGTGTACTTTTAGATATAGTATAAAGTACTGTGCCAACTGCTACTAACAGGATTAGCACCGCAAAACTTACTAGCCATCCCTGACCTCGTTGTGCGATTTTCATTTGCCTTTGCATTGATCAGTCCATGTCATGCTTATCAGATGCTTTAGGCATCCGGTTTAGGGTCTTCCTTCAACAGTGTACGCTTCTTTTTGTCTTTATAGCGTATAACAACCCTTGGTTCTTTGCTGGGCTTATTTTCTGCAATCGCCTTGTCCCATTCACTATTAGACATTTGTGCAGGCTGATTGTTTTTTGTGCCAACGGTGCTAACACCAAAATCATTACGTTTTCTTTGCGCACCACCATTCAAACGACCATAAGGGCCCTTTCGTTGACGTCTTGTGTCTTTATCATCACCTGCGGTTGATGATCTGCCTGAAGTCGTTTTTTTCCGAGTTTTAGAGGTTGTTTTAGTTTTCGCCGTGGCTTGCGGCTTTTTTGACGTTGGCTTAGCAGTACTTCGACTTTTATTGGGCTTAGCGCGACTAGCTGGTTTCTTAGTAGTATTCGGTTTTCTGGCCTTCCCGCCAGCGGCCTTTTTTGGTCTCGTCGCTTGCGTGCTAATAAAAGGATTTAGGGGCTCAAGTCCTGGTGCTGTCTTTTGTGAAATAGGTGAGCCTATTTCTTTTTCAATTCGTCTCAACGCATCATAGTCATTACCGTCCGCCAAAATCAACATGGCTGATTCACGATCAATATCGTGGGCATTTAGCCTACTACCATAATTGTCCAGTTTAAAGGGAAGATCAAAATGTATAATATTATGATCGCTACCTTTCGGTAATTTTGTTGACTGTTGATCTGAGACAATCAGCGTTGGTGTATCAGTTGTTGAAATTTCTTCGGCTTTTAACTCGTGAGCTAGTTCAACGACGTGGCCATGATTTGAAAGATTTTCTTGAAGTGACTTTGCCGTCTTCGTGGTAGAGGTATAAATAACAGTGGGTTGACCTGCAAATTCATCTAGGAAATGATCCATCAATGCTATCTTGTGTGTATAGTCGTCCGCTACGTAAGCATGTTGTTCATGGCTGGGGAAGGTCAGTGTGGGTTTCTTACTTTTTGTTGTATTAATCGTCTGATTAGATGCATTTTCTGATGTTTCTAGTTCTTCATTTTCGTCATCAAGGCTCTCAATTTCAACGGCATCCGGAAACAATTTTTTCACTAAGCCTGCAACGGCCTCATCTTGACGAACAAATGCAACAGTTGGGCACTCTTTACTAACCTGTTTAAGGATCTTAGCGATTAGTTCGTGCATATTTTTTTGGAAAATGGTTGTCATATCGTCAATGATCAACATTTCCAATTGTGAGAAATCTGCTTTGTTATTGTCTACCAAATCATTCAAGCGGCCAGGTGTAGCAACCATCATATCTAATGGGCGCCTCATGAGGCGCATTTGTGGCTGATAGGGACGACCACTGACGATAAAGCCAAATCGCATATTATGATCGCGCGTAAGTCGCTTTAACGTGTAATTTATTTGGCTGACTCTGTCGCGCCTTGATGTCAAAATTAAAATACGTGCGCCACGTTTCTCATCCAGTGGATTGGCCAGGATATAATTAACTGCGGGAATCAGGAAGGCACCTGTTTTACCTGCTGCTGATTGACTCCAGACGACAACATTTTTGCGGCCACCGACCAATGGAATCAGCTGTGACTGAAGTTCAGTGGGCGCAACGTAGCCAGCAGATTCAATGGAAGCTACAAAACTGTCTTGTAAATTTAAGCTTGAGAAAGTCAAATTAAAACCTAACAAAGCGCGCGCAGCAGTAATCTCCTTAGTCAAACTTTAGGGTGAAGATAATACTAATGACGCTATAGATAATCCGATGCCTTACCCCCGATTTATGATTTGGTATGTTGGCATCGCGGAGCACTCCCCTCTGGAATGCGTCAAGCAGTTGTTAAAATTAACTACTATTCGATAAATCTATAGGATTCACCATAGTGAGTCAAGCATTTGCCGAGTAATGGTGTGTTTATTTTACAACACACTGCTGTTTTTGTACCAATGGCTCACTATATAACTATATTAACATGTTATGATATGAGTTAATTATTTGATATTTATGAATAAACACGGGTGCACTTTAACAAGTTAACAATAATTGATAGCAAAGATCAGCTGCCGTTATAGGGAAGTTGTTGGCGCCAATCGCTTTCTTCATCCCTCAACGTCAGGATTTCATAGCCGCTTTCTGTTACTAAGATCGTATGTTCCCACTGGGCCGACAATGATCGGTCTTTAGTGACTACAGTCCACTTATCACCCAGCAATTTGGTATGACGTTTTCCAAGATTAATCATAGGCTCAATGGTGAATGTCATTCCGGGCTCAAGGTTCATCCCTGTATTAGGTTTGCCGTAGTGCAACACTTGAGGTTCTTCATGGAAAACGGCACCAATGCCATGCCCACAGTACTCTCTGACAACAGAGGTATGATTTGATTCAGCATAGTTTTGAATAGCATGTCCAATATCGCCTAGCTTTGTGCCAGGCTTAACCATGTCAATACCAATATACATAGCAGTCTGTGCTATTTGGCTAAGCCTTGCGGCAGGTGGTGTAACTTTACCGACATGATACATACGGCTGGTGTCACCATGGTAACCGTCCTTGATAATCGTTACATCAATATTTACCGTATCACCTTTTTTGAGTTGTTTATCACTGGGTATTCCGTGACAAATTTGAGTATTTACTGAAGTGCAGATGGACTTAGGGAACGGCGGGTTGCCATAGTTCAAGGGTGCTGGAATGGCACCCAAATCCTCTGTAATAAATTTATGGCAAATATCATTAAGAGTATTGGTGGTAACACCGGGAACTACATGCGGTTTGATCATATCTAAGACTTGTGAGGCAAGCTTGCCTGCGATGCGCATTTTTTGAATTTCTTCAGCTGTTTTTATAGTGACGGGCATGGGGTTTCTGTTACCGATTGTTGGATTTAGCGAATCAAACATGGTATAAAGCGCGCGCGATTTACGCAAATTTATTTTTTTGGGCAATTTAGCCCCTAATACTCACACATATCGACACATTACATAGGGTGCCGGAAAGAGTTTTTCTGGTTGTGTAATGGGATTTGTGGAGGCTTAACCCATAGAGGATATTCTAATGGCAAAAGTTACAATGCGCCAAATGCTTGAAGCAGGCGTTCATTTCGGACATCAGACACGTTACTGGAACCCAAAGATGGGGCCTTACATCTACGGTCCACGCAATAAGATTCACATCATTAACTTGGAAAAAACACTGCCAATGTTCAACGATGCGCTGAACTTCACTGGCAAGCTAGCTTCTAAAGGTGGCAAGGTACTGTTCGTTGGCACAAAGCGTGCTGCACAGAACACAGTTCGCGAAGAAGCGATTCGCTGTAAAATGCCTTATGTTAACTTCCGCTGGCTAGGTGGTATGTTAACAAACTTCAAAACAGTCAAACAGTCAATCCGTCGTTTGCATGAGTTGGATAAAATGATTGCGGATGGAAGTATGCAGTCTCGCGGTAAGAAAGAGATACTGACGTTGACTCGTGAGCTAGAGAAGCTCGAGAAAGGTTTGGGTGGTATCAAAGACATGCGCTCATTGCCTGATGCGCTTTTCATTATTGACGTAGGGCATGAAGATATTGCAGTAAAAGAGGCTGTCACGCTGGGCATTCCAGTTATTGGTATCGTCGATACTAATAACGGTTTAGACGGTGTTGATTACCCAATCCCTGGTAATGACGATGCTATTCGTGCCATCCAACTATACGCATCAGCAATTGCAGATAGTATTGTTGAAGGCCATGTGAGTGCTGCGACGACCGCAGAACAAATGGCTCAGGCAGCACCGGCTCCTGAAGTTGCAGCGCCAGCCAAAGTAGAAGAAGCTCCTGCTGCAGCTAAGGAAGCTCCGGCTGAAACCGAAGCGACTCCAGTAGAAGCGGCACCAGCTCCGACTGAAGAAGTACCTGCTGCTGAAACAGCTAAAGATGCTGCTCCAGCTGCCGATGAAACTGCACCAGCAGCCGCTGAGTAATATCGTTTAGTGCTTTGGGGGTGAGTCTTTTTGTTTGTAAAAGACTTGCCCCATCACCAAATTATTACAGAAGAAACAAATTTAGGATAAGAGTTATGGCTATTTCAGCTGCGATGGTAAAAGAGTTACGCGAGCGCACCGGCGCTGGCATGATGGACTGTAAGAGAATGCTCACTGAAACTAACGGTGATATGGATGCTGCGATTGACCTGATGCGCAAATCAGGTGCGGCGAAGGCAGATAAAAAAGCAGGGCGTATTGCGGCAGAAGGCCGTGTAATGATTTCTTTGACAGATGACAAGAAAGAAGGCGCGATAGTCGAAGTTAACTGTGAAACAGATTTTGTGGCAAAAGATGAAAACTTCATCAGTTTCACGAATGCTGTTGCTGCGCAATGCCTTTCTGACAAGCCTGCTGATGTAGATGCTTTGTCTGACTTGCCGTTGGACTCAGGCGAGTCGATAGGTGAAACACGTGCAAACTTGGTCGCTAAAATTGGTGAGAATATTAAGGTACGCAGATTCGAGCTTATCAACGCTGTAGATGCAGATGCAGAAATCAGCTACTACCAACACGGTGAGCGAATTGGTGTTTCTGTTGTCCTGAAAGGTGGTGACGATACGCTAGGCAAGGATATCGCAATGCACATTGCTGCAAGTCGACCTATTTGTGTTTCAGAAAATGAAGTACCGGCTGAAGTGTTAGAAAAAGAGAAAGAAATCCTTATTGCTCAGGCCAAAGACAGCGGTAAGCCAATGGAAATCATTGAGAAGATGATTCAGGGCCGTATGCGTAAGTATTTAGCTGAAGTCACTTTACTAGGGCAACCTTTTGTAAAGGATGCCGACCAAACTGTTGCACAATTGCTCAAAGCCTCAGGCGCCGAAGTGATAAGTTTTGTACGCTATGAAGTGGGTGAAGGCATCGAAAAGAAGCAAGAAGACTTTGCTTCTGAAGTAATGGCGCAGGTCAATGCTAGTTAAACTTATTAAGTAGTCAGAAGATTTTGTATTGATTTAAAAAGGGACGTAGCAACGTCCCTTTTTTTTATGTAGTCTTAGCAAAGTTTGGCTCGCAGTGAGCAACAGTAGTTTTAGAAGTGTCCGTTTGCTCTAGTCTAAAATTAGTGATTATAAAAAAGGTTGGATAATAGATGAATCACCCTAAAAGAATTTTACTTAAGTTAAGTGGCGAAGCCCTTATGGGCAAATTAGATTTTGGGCTTGATCCTGACGTACTGCACAACACGGCTAAACAAATAGTTGATGTTCAGCGAAGTGGCATTCAGGTTGCCTTAGTCATTGGTGGTGGTAATATCTTCCGCGGTGCCGGACTGGTAAAGAGTGGTATAAATAAAGTTAGCGCTGATCAAATGGGAATGCTCGCCACTGTAATGAATGCTTTGGCAATGCAGGATGCGTTACAAAAACAGGGGACAAGTTGTCGAGTAATGACCGCAATGCTGATTGATCAGCTTGGCGAAAGTTTTTCAGCAGAGCGAGCTCAGCGTTATCTGGATCAAGGTGAGGTGGTAATATTCGCTGCAGGCACTGGCAGTCCTTGCTTTACGACAGACAGCGCTGCGAGTTTACGAGCCATTGAAATAAAAGCTGACTTGTTGTTGAAAGCAACAATGGTTGATGGAGTTTATGACTCTGATCCCGCCAAAAATCCAAATGCTAAGCGGTATGATAGTCTTAGTTTTAACGAGGCGATTGAACAACGCTTGGGTGTTATGGATTTGACGGCAATGGTATTATGTAATGAAAACAACATGCCGATGCGCGTGTTCAATATGTTCGAAACAGGTGCTTTAGAAGCCATAATAAATGGTGAATCTGTTGGAACTTTAGTTGAGGTAGTGAAATGATTGACGATATTAAAATGGATGCGGAATCGAGAATGAGTAAGTCTATCGATTCGCTTAAAGATGAAATGGCTAAAGTTCGCACGGGACGTGCTCACCCGTCTCTGTTAGACCATGTTAATGTTGAATCTTACGGTAGTATGGTGCCGTTGAGTCAGGTTGCCAACATTGGTATTGAAGATTCCCGAACGTTGACTATCACACCGTGGGAAAGAACCATGGTACAGGTGATTGAGAAAGCGATTATGACTTCGGATTTAGGCTTAAACCCTAATTCTGCTGGTACTGTGATCCGCGTACCGATGCCCGCATTGACTGAAGAGCGCCGCAAAGACCTGGTTAAAGTTGTTAAAGGCGAAGCCGAAAATTCCCGAGTGGCTATCCGCAATATTCGTCGTGACGCCAACAGCAGCCTAAAGACATTGCAAAAAGATAAAGACATTTCAGAAGATGATGAACGTCGTGGACAGGATGAAATTCAAAAATTGACGGATCAATACATAAAGTCTATTGATGAGATTCTTGCAAACAAAGAACATGATCTCATGGAAATCTAGTTTGACAGGATTACCGTCGATTAATGCCAATAAAGAATAATAAGATATGAATCTCGAAATGGTAATACCTCGCCACATCGCGATTGTCATGGACGGCAACGGACGTTGGGCGCAACAGCGTAAAAGACCAAGGCTCTTTGGGCATCACAGAGGCGCTGAGGCTGTAAGAACTACGGTTAAAACCTGTGGTCAACTGTCGGTTGAATGTCTGACGTTGTTTGCTTTTAGCAGTGAGAACTGGAAGCGACCTGAAGAAGAAGTTGATGGCTTAATGTCATTGTTAATGACGGCGCTTAATCGTGAAGCAAAAGGCTTGGTAAAACACGGTGTGCGCCTTAAGTTTATTGGTGACATTCAGGGCTTTTCTGAAAAATTGCAAACTAAAATCAAGCAAGTAGAAGAGTTGACCGCTGGTGGAGATGGCCTTTTGTTACAAGTAGCAGCTAACTACGGCGGTCGCTGGGATATTGTCGAAGCTGCTAAAGCATTACTTAGTCGACAGCCAGATCTCAACGAATTGACCGAAACCTCACTCTCAAAAGAGTTATCAACCCAGGGGGTTCCCGATCCGGATCTGTTTATCCGAACTGGGGGAGAGAGACGAATTAGTAACTTTTTATTGTGGCAGCTTGCTTACTCTGAATTATATTTCACCGACTTACTTTGGCCAGATTTCGATGAGCAAGCACTAACGGAGGCTATTCAAGATTTTTCAAAGAGACAGCGCCGCTTTGGAATGACAGGAGAGCAAGTCAAGGAAGGTCTACATGCTTAAACAACGTGTTATCACAGCTATTATTCTAGTTGTGGTGGTTTTTGCGGCAGTGCTTTTATTGCCTGCGAATTTTTTTGCAGTCGCCTGTTTAATAGTTTTCCTAACCTTAGGAGGATGGGAGTGGACGCGATTAATCGGCCTTAAAGAGATGACTCGAGCTTGGGCCGTGATTGCATTAATTGCAATCGGAGTGATCGTCCATCTAACAGGCTTAAACTGGTACGTAATTGCCGTTGGTGTGGTCTGGTGGGTAATGATTTTGGGTCTGCTAACGGTTTACCGTCAAGATAGCGACTTTTATACCTCCCGTTCCTGGATACTAAGTTTGTCAGGATTATTGGTTTTGATACCCGCTTGGCTTGCCATCATCCGTTTGCAATCGCACGACCCTCATCTTGTGCTGTATCTCATTTTCCTGGTAGCTGCTACAGACACGGGTGCCTATTTTGTTGGTAAAGCCGTTGGCAAAAATAAATTAGCGCCTCACTTAAGCCCGGGAAAAACCCGCGAAGGTGCTAAAGGCGGCTTGGCCGCAGCACTGTTGTGGGCTGTGTTAGGCGCTTCGTATTTCGGCTTCCACGGCGCAGCTTGGATGTATTTCTTATTATTGTCTATTTTTGTTGCCGCAATTTCTGTCGCTGGTGACTTGTTTGAAAGTCTGGTTAAGCGCGAAGGCGGTTATAAAGATAGTGGCACTTTGCTGCCAGGTCACGGTGGCGTACTAGATCGAATTGACGGATTGTTGGCAGCGTTACCCGTTTTTGTGCTTGGACTATCGGCTAGTGCTATCCATCAAGGCATCTGATCCAATGCAACCAAATAACAATTACTCTGATGCTGATGCCACAAGCAAAGGAGTGACTGTTCTGGGTGCAACAGGATCCGTCGGTATAAGTACCCTCGACGTATTATCCAGACATCCTGAGAAATATCATGTCGTTGCACTGACCGCAAATAAACAGGTCGAAAAATTATTTGAACAATGTTGCCTTTTCCATCCAGCCTATGCTGTTATGGTGGACGAAGATGCTGCTAAGCAGCTAGAGGAAAAGCTTCGAACTGTTGGCAGTGACACAGTAGTATTAGCGGGTGCTTGTGCTTTAGAAACCGTTGCATCATTTGAGCACTCAGATTACGTCATGGCCGCAATTGTTGGCGCGGCCGGTCTGTTACCCTCATTAGCAGCTGCCAATGCTGGTAAACGCGTAATGCTTGCCAACAAAGAAGCACTGGTCATGTCTGGCAAGTTGTTTATGGATGCAGTAAAAAACAACGGTGCTGAGCTATTGCCGATTGATTCAGAGCACAATGCCATCTATCAAAGCTTACCATTGCAAGGTACTACTGGCGTAAAACGTATCTTATTAACTGGATCTGGCGGACCGTTTCGACAACGTGAAATCGAGACTTTATCCTTAGTCACACCACAGGAAGCTGTCGCCCATCCTAATTGGTCGATGGGTCAGAAAATCTCGGTAGATTCTGCTACTATGATGAATAAAGGTCTTGAAGTCATCGAAGCCTGCTGGCTGTTTGACGTAGCTAGTACGGATATTCAGGTGGTCATTCATCCCCAAAGCACGATACATTCTATGGTGTCTTATATTGATGGATCGGTGATCGCCCAGCTAGGTAACCCGGATATGCGAACCCCAATAGCCTATTCGCTTGCATGGCCTGAACGCATCGATGCAGGTGTCGATGAATTAGATTTTTTTGATGTGGCACGGTTAGATTTTGAGCCCCCGGACTTTGATCGTTTTCCTTGCCTTAAATTTGCTTACGATGCCCATGAAATCGGTGGGTACGCAAGTATTGCGCTAAATGCAGCCAACGAAGTTGCTGTGGATAGCTTTCTTAACAAGCACATAAAATTTACAGAGATTCCGCAACTTATTGAAAACGCCCTTGAGCTAGCCCCCAGCGGCACGCCACTCGTCTTGGAAGACATTCTTATTCAGGATAGGGAAAGCCGCAGAACCGCAAGCTTGTGGATAAAAAACAATAAGAAGCAGACAACCGTATTATGAATATCTTTATTACTATTGTCGCCTTTCTAGTCACAATCGGACTGCTGGTCGCTGTTCACGAATTTGGGCATTTCTGGGTGGCTCGGAAGCTTGGCATCAAAGTGCAGCGGTTTTCGATTGGTTTTGGTAAACGAATCTGGACATTTAATGGGAAAGACGAAGACAAAGTTGAATACGCTCTGTCTCTGATTCCATTGGGCGGCTATGTCAAAATGCTCGACGAGCGCGAAGGGGATGTAGATCCTGCCGAACGTCATAGAGCTTTTAACGTACAGCCTGTTTGGAAGCGGTTTCTGGTCGTTTTGGCCGGGCCGGTGTTCAACTTCATTTTTGCTATCGCAGCCTATGCGACTGTCTACATGGTCGGGATCGATGCCGTCCGCCCCTACTTAGATGCGCCAAATCCTAATACTCCAGCAGCTATCAGTGGCTTTGAAGCGGGAGATCGCGTTGTTAAAGTCAACGATACAGAAGTTGCCAGTGTCAACCAACTACGCCTAACTTTGTTGAACTCGTACCTGTCGGATCGTAAAGTAAATATTGAGGTGGAGGCAGCCAACGGCGGCAACACTTCGAGAGTGCTAGATCTGAGCAATGTGGCCTTACTTAAAGATGAGGGCGACTATTTTGGCAAGATTGGCCTTAATATGGAAATGCCAGATAATATTCCGGTTATTACTGAGGTTTTGCCCGATTCGGCAGCACTAGCGGCTGGATTAAAAATTGATGATCACATTCAGTCGATCAACGGCGAGTCACTTACCTCTGCCCGCAGTTTCTCAGATTTCATTAGTCAAAATGCAGGAAACGCCGTAACTCTGGGAGTATTGAGAGGAACTGAACAGTTTGATCTTGTGGTAACCCCAAAACCATCTGTGCGTGAGGGCAAAACGGTTGGTTTGATTGGCGTTGGCCTAGCTTACAAATATACAGAGGCAGGTAAGGAAAAACTGTTTTTCACCCGTAATGCATCATTGGGCGAAGCTCTGAAAATGGGCGCAGTTGAAACGTGGAATTTATCTCTCATGACACTTCGCGTTATGGGGAGATTGATAACCGGGCAAGCTTCTATAAAAAATATTAGTGGCCCAATCACGATTGCAAATTATGCAGGTAAAAGTGCCGTTATAGGTTTTTCAGTTTTCATGAGTTTTTTGGCCATCGTTAGCTTGAGCCTCGGCGTATTAAACTTGCTGCCTATCCCAATGTTAGACGGTGGGCACCTCATGTATTATCTGATCGAAATAGTAAAAGGGAGTCCGGTTTCTGAGAGATTTGAAGCAGCCGGAATGCGGGTAGGTATGGCCATGGTGGGCGTACTTATGGTGCTGGCAATATATAATGACATAACACGATTAGTGAGTTAATTATGAAAAAACAAACATTACAACTTTCATTTGCCAGTTGCTTATTTGCAATTAGCCAAGGAGTTTGGGCAGAGAGTTTTGTGCTGCAAGACATTCAGGTTAGTGGTTTAACCCGAATCAATCCTGGTACTGTGCTCAGTAATGTACCCGTACGTGTTGGTCAGACGTTTGATGATCGCATGACAGGCGATGTCGTTAACTCACTTTACCGAACTGGTTTATTTGATGATGTTGCCCTTAGTCGGCGCGGCAATGTACTGATTGTTAAAGTACAGGAACGCATGGCGATCGGCGAACTTAAAATCAATGGTAATAAAGCGATTGATGATAAGACGCTGCTAGGAGCACTTCGTGGTGGTGGTATCGCTCCGGGTCGTCCCCTGGATCGTGCAGCGCTTGCGCAGTTCGAAAAAGAATTACAGCAGCAGTATGTTTCCAGAGGCAATTACTCAGCTAAAGTTACAAGCTCGGTAAAGCCGATGAGTGGCGGGCGAGCAGCCGTCAACATTAATGTCCGGGAAGGTGGTGTTGCAAAGATTCGCAATGTTGTGGTGACGGGTAACAATGCATTTCCGGATTCAGTAATCAAGAAGCTCATGGAGTCAGGGCCTAAAAGTAGGCTGGCATTGTTAAGCACCAAGGATCAATATTCCAGGAGCAAGCTGGTTGGTGATCTCGACAATGTGACAGCATTCTATCGTGATCGCGGCTTCCTTAAATTTAAAATTGTATCATCACAAGTTTCGTTATCGGATGATAAGCGATATGTCACCATCAATCTGCAGGTTAACGAGGGCGATCAGTATCGGGTTGGACGAGTTGATGTCACAGGTACGCAGTCGGCGGCAATTCAGCGCATGGTGACACTCAAGCAGGGTCAGATTTTCTCTCAGGCACGTCTTCGCGAAACACAGAAAAATTTCTCAGAAGCACTCGGCAAACAAGGTTATGCCTTTGCTAAGGTTGATGTAGTTCCACGAGTCAATGAGATAAACAAAACCGTTGACCTTACTTTTGAAATGAAACGCGGCCAACGAACTTATGTTCGACGCATTAATGTCCGCGGTAATTACCGTACAAAAGATGAAGTTTTCCGCCGCGAAATGCGTCAGCTGGAAAGCTCTTTTTACTCAAAGCAAGCGGTTGAGCAATCAAGACGTCGCATTCAGCGCTTACCATTCGTTTCAGCGGTCAAAATTCAAACCTCGCCAGTGGTTGGCGCAGGCGATCAGATTGATCTGGATATTATTGTCACCGAGCAATCATCTAATCAATTCACTGCTGGTGTTGGTTATTCACAGAGCGCAGGGGTTTTGTTCAATCTGGGTTTAACGCAAAATAATTTCATGGGCACTGGAAAGAGTTTGTCGATTGCGGGCTCAAACAGTGAAACCGAGCAGAAATTCAACTTAAGCTACAACAATCCCTACCATACAATTGATGGTGTTGGGCGTGGCTTCAGGGTTTATTATGACAAATCTGATGCTTCTGACGACACGACATCTGACTTTTTGAGTGATAAGTACGGTGCAAGCGTTAGCTATACCTTCCCGATTGACGAGGATGATTCATTAAGATTCAGTCTGGGAGCGGAGCAGCGAACCATTAAAACAACGTCCTCCAGTCCGGCACATGTCAATCAGTTTGTGACTGACAATGGCAATGACTTCACTCAACTGATCGGTACATTAAGCTATGTGCATGATACTCGTGACCGGACCATTTTCCCAACTAAAGGGGTTAGGCATAACCTTATTTTAGAAGCAGGTCTTCCGGGCAGCGATCTGGAGTACTATAAGCTCAAATACAACGGCTCTGTCTACCGCCCGATTAGTGATGACATTACCGCTGTTTTAAAAGGCAGCTTGTCTTACGGAGATGGTTTCGGTGATACCAATGACTTGCCATTCTTTGAAAACTTCTACTCCGGAGGCATTCGCACGGTCCGTGGTTTCGAGCACAATTCACTAGGTCCATTAGATTCAACAAGCGATGCTAAGGGTGGAAATTTGTCGCTTAACGCTACGGCCGAGCTGCGTTTTCCTGTTCCATTCTTAAATGACGTAAAGGGATTAAAGGGAAGTGTATTCGTCGATGCGGGTAATGTCTTTGAAGATGATTTCAATGCCGATGAGGTAAGGTATTCAGCAGGTGTTGGTCTGACTTGGGTATCACCAATTGGGCCGTTGACGTTCAGTTACGCTAAGCCATTGAATGACGAAGCCGGGGACAAAGTACAAGAGCTACAGTTCTCAGTCGGTGCTAACTTCTAAGCAGTAACGTTAACTTAAATAAGAAACTGAGGGCTTCTAGGATAGAAGCCCTTTTTCAAATCAGCTAATCATCAATAGTAAATCCTTCGACTGCAAATCTGCAGCAATCTGTAATTGTTTAGACGTGCGCCTACGAGTAAACTGTATCGATGGTTAAACACATGATACAGGGCTGCTCTAAAATGAAACACGGTCTGACTGCTGCTTGCTTTCTGGCAACGCTCCTTATTTCTTTTACCGTTAAATCCGCTGATGATAAATCGGATATTTCTATTGCCGTTGTCAATGTTACATTTTTAATGAAAAATGCTCCTGAAGCCGAGTTAGCTAGCGAGGCGCTTAAAACTCAGTTTGCTCCAAAAGAGTTGGAACTGGCCAAAGAGCAAGATGAAATCACTCAACTTGAATCGGCTAGGGAGCGTAATCAGTCGGTTTGGAATGATGAACAAATACGTAAGGCTGACCGTGAAATACGCAGCCTGAAACGCGATCGAACCCGCACTTTAGAAGACTTTCGTGAAGAACTACGCTTTGCGCGTGACTCAGCGCTTGATGGCGTACAAAAAAGTGTATTTCTAGCTATTGAAGAAGTTCGTATCGAAAGAAATATCGACATCGTGATTCAGGAATACGTTTCAGCTAGCCAGCGTGTTGATCTGACGCCCCATGTAATGGAGCACTTACAAAAAAAGTTACAAAAACAACAGTCAGCTAGCTCAAATAACAATAAAAAAGCGGAGTAACTGTATGAAACAGGCAACTTTATCCGATATTGCAGCGGCTATCGGTGCTGCTCTTGAGGGCGATGGAGCAACTGTCATTAATGCGGTAACAGCGATTGGTGAAGCCGCAAGCGGCGAGCTGACATTTATTACTAATCCTAAATATGCCTCTATGCTTGAAACTTGCAAAGCGACTGCGCTGATCGCATCCCCAAAAATGGATGTAACTGCGTTTAAAGGAACCGTGCTGCGTCACGCCAACCCTTATTTTGCTTATGCAAAAACCATGCAGTTTCTTTATCCTGAACCGTTAAGTGTTTCAAGAGTCCATCCATCGGCAACGATTGCTGAGGACGTAAAAATGGGTACCCACGTCGATATTGGTGCGCAGGTAGTGATTGAGAGTGGGGTGATAATAGGTGATCGGGTTGTCATTGGTGCTGGTACGGTAGTGGGTGAGAACTGCGTAATAGCGGATGGTGTTCGGCTTATGGCTAATGTCACTTTGTATCACGGGGTAAGAATTGGCGAACGATCACGGTTGCACTCAGGCTGTGTTATTGGTGCCGACGGCTTTGGCTATGCGCCTGAAAATAAAGTGTGGCATAAGATCCCTCAGGTAGGCTCGGTCACCATCGGTTCAGACACAGAAATTGGTGCGAATACCACCATCGATCGAGGCGCATTAAATGATACAATTATCGGCAACGGGGTGATTCTGGACAACCAAATCCAGATAGGTCACAACGTTATTATTGGTGATCATTCAGCGATGGCTGGCGCGTCAATCGTAGCCGGCAGCACGACAATTGGCAAGCGTTGTCAAATCGGCGGTGGTGCCTGTGTCGGTGGTCACATAGAGCTGGCTGACGATGTCATTATCACCGGAATGACGATGGTAGTCGGTTCCATTAAAGAGGCGGGAGTTTACTCCTCTGGAGTGCCTGCAACGGATAACAAACGCTGGCGTCGCAACGCCGTGCGCTTTACCCAGCTGGATGAAATGGCTCGGAATGTACGCGAGCTACAGAAAATTACCCAAGCATAACCTTAAGTTAAAATAGAATAGGGCAGAATAAATGAGAGTAATGGACGTCGTTGAGATCAAGAAATTTCTCGCGCATCGCTATCCGTTTTTACTAGTGGATCGGGTTTTAGATTACGAAGAAGGGAAATTTCTTAAGGCCGTAAAAAACGTAACCGTTAACGAACCACACTTCAATGGCCACTTTCCCGATCAACCAATAATGCCTGGTGTTTTGTTAATCGAAGCAATGGCCCAGGCAACTGGGTTGCTAGGTTTCCTTACCATGGGTACTGAGCCACAAGAAAATACCCTATATATTCTGGTGGGTGTAAATAAGGTTAAATTCAGAAAACAGGTTGTTCCAGGTGATCAGGTCGAACTTTACGCCGAGCTGCTAAAGCGTAAAGGCAATATGTGGATCTTTAAAACTGAGGCTAAAGTGGATGGGAAAATGGTGACCTCAGCTGAACTAATGTGTGCTGCAGTAAAGGACGAAGACGCTTGATTCATCCAAGCGCGATTATTGATCCAAAAGCGCAGATAGATGATGGGGTTAGCATTGGGGCTTATTCAATTGTAGGGCCTGATGTAAGTATCGGTAAAGGGTCTAAAATCGGTCCACATGTGGTCATAGAAGGGCCGACACGCATCGGTGAAGATAATGAGATTTATCAGTTTGCGTCAGTGGGTGCGGCACCGCAAGATAAGAAATACGCGGGCGAGCCAACTGAGCTAATTATTGGTAATCGCAATGTGATTCGTGAGAGTTGCACCTTAAACCGGGGAACCAGTCAGGACATCGGGAAAACAGTAATTGGCGATGACAACTGGATCATGGCTTATGTACATATTTCCCACGACTGCGTGGTAGGAAACCATACTATATTTGCCAATAATGCAACACTAGCAGGGCACGTTCACATTAAAGATCATGCTATTTTAGGTGGCTTTACGCTGGTACATCAATTTTGTTATATCGGTGAATATGCTTTTACAGGTATGGGCACCGCATTGACTAAAGATTTACCCCCTTATGTCACGGCGTATGGCTCACCCGCATTGCCGAGAGGGATCAATAAAGAAGGTTTAAAGCGTAATGGTTTTGCCGCCGAGAGTATTGCCCGAATTAAACAAAGTTACCGCATGCTATACCGTCAGGATTTACCATTTCAGCAGGCATTGTTAAAAATGGAGGAAGCTTATGCTGAGTACCCCGAAATCATGGCGATGTATACGTTTTGCCGTCGCAGCGAACGCGGCATTATTCGCTGATAAGGCAGTGTGGTGCCAAAAAGGAGTTGGTTATTAATACCGTTTTTATTCCATCAAACGCTTTTGCCGATGCTATGTCTTTGTCAGCAGTGACGTTATGAAGATTGCGATTGTTGCCGGTGAAGTGTCAGGTGATATCCTCGGTGCACGATTGATCGACTCGTTGAAACTGTACTACCCAGATGCAAGGTTTGAAGGAATCGGTGGTATAGAAATGAAAAGCCAAGGCCTTGAAACGCTGTTTGAAATGGAACGTCTTTCGGTGATGGGCTTTTCTGAGGTGCTCGGAAGATTTCGTGAACTCTGGGGCATCCGCAAGTCCTTACTAGATCGATGGCTCGAAGCTCCACCGGACTTGTTCGTCGGCATCGATGCGCCGGATTTTAATATCTGGCTAGAAAAACGCTTACATGCCAATAGTATTCCCGCTGTGCATTACGTAAGTCCATCAATATGGGCATGGCGTCAAAGTCGGGTTAAAAAGTTTGTTGGAAATTTGGATTTGATGCTTGCTTTGTTTCCATTCGAAGTAGCATTTTATCGTGAGCACAAAGTGCCTGCAGAGTTTGTAGGTCACCCGCTGGCTGATGAAGTACCATTAGAAAGTGATTCTGTTAGTGCACGTAAACAGCTATCTTTGCCGGCAGACCCATTTATTTTAGGCGTATTGCCAGGCAGTCGTTTAGGTGAGATTCAACGCATTGGACCAGACTTTTTAAAAGCCTTAGTGACGTTGCATGAAAACCATCCTGATTGGGTCTTTGTTACTCCGCTAGCGACGGAAAAAGTTGCTGAACGTTTCAAAGCATTGCATGAAGAGCATGCTCCAGAGGTTACCATTCAATATATCGACGGGCAGTCACGCGAAGTGATGGCCGCATCAAATCAGATTTTAATGGCTTCAGGCACGGCGGTTTTAGAAGGCATGTTAGTCGGGCGTCCTATGGTGGCGGCGTACCGGGTAGCCGCATTAACAGGTTGGCTAATTCAACGATTGGGGATGATTAAGTCTGCTTACTACACGTTACCAAATAATCTGGCGAATGAAAATTTAGTGCCTGAATTGATTCAACAAGAACTTACGGCCGGAGCCGTGATTGATGCGGTTGAGAAGCAGTTTGGCGAATCTGAAGCTAAAAAGTCTCATCGGTTGCAACGATTCAAAAATATACACCAAACCCTCAGGCAAAATGCTAGTGTAAAAGCGGCAGATGCCATCCAAAAATTGCTAGCCAATAGAGCGTAGGGAACGGAATGTCAGATTTGATCGCGGGTGTGGATGAAGTAGGGCGTGGGCCATTAGCGGGAGCCGTGGTCGCTGCGGCGGTGATTTTAGATCCTCGCTACCCAATTGCGGGCTTGACTGATTCTAAAAAGCTTACTGAAAAACAGCGCGAAAAACTGGCGATTGAGATTCAAGAGAGATCGCTGAGTTGGTCATTAGGTCGGGCTGAAGTTGAAGAAATTGATGAAATTAATATTCTATGGGCGAGTATGTTAGCCATGAAACGCGCGGTTGAATCACTGTCCGTTCCGCCAACCTTTGTGCAGGTTGACGGCAATCGCTGCCCGGATTTATCGTGCCCGTCTGAAGCGATCATCAAAGGCGATTTGAAGATCCAGCAAATCAGCGCAGCGTCTATTATTGCCAAAGTCGCTAGAGATCAGGAAATGCAAGAAATGGAACAACACTACCCCGGCTATGGCTTTGCCAAGCATAAAGGCTATCCCACGAAACAGCATCAACAAGCACTAATCGAATTAGGTGTGTCACCGATTCATCGATTAAGCTTTAAACCCGTCAAGCGATTAATAGGCAATTAGCTATGAGTTTTGTTCACCTCAGACTTCACACCGAATTTTCGCTGGTTGATAGCACACTGCGCATCAAAAAAATGATGCCGCAGGTTGAAGCCGGTGGAATGCCTGCCGTTGCAATGACCGACCAAAACAACCTGTTTGCGATGGTCAAGTTTTACCGTGCGGCCATGGCGCAGGGGCTCAAGCCGATCTTCGGTGTCGATGTCCTGTTGCAAGATGAAGGCGATGAAGGTCTGCTGTACCACATGATACTGCTGTGCCAGAGCCACGAAGGGTATCTCAATATATCGAAGTTGATTTCTCGCGCCTATCAAGAAGGTCAGATCTTGGGCGTGCCGAGAGTCCAACGTGACTGGGTAAAACAATATAATGCCGGCATCATTGCATTATCAGGTGGTCGAGATGGGGATGTAGGTTATTCCCTGTTGGCTGATAATGCTGATGAAGCGGATCGTCGCTTGGCAGACTGGAAAGCCATTTTTCCAGATCGTTACTATCTTGAATTGCAGCGCACTGGACGCTCGGGAGAAGAGCGCTATTTGCAATCGGCGGTTGAACTTGCGGTTAAGCACGACATTCCGGTGGTAGCGACTAATGACGTGCGCTTTCTTACAGAAGACGATTTTGCTTCACACGAGGCTAGAGTGTGTATCCATGATGGCTTTACTCTGGCAGACAACCGTCGCGAGAAAAAATACAGCCCCCAGCAGTATCTAAAAACCGCGGATGAAATGAAGGCGCTGTTTGCTGATATTCCTTCGGCCATTGAAAATACCGTTGAAATTGCCAAGCGCTGCACGGTTGAGTTAACCCTAGGCAAAAACTACCTGCCGCAGTTCCCAATACCCGATGGCATGACTGAAGCTGAGTATTTTGCCCAGCTGTCGGTGGAAGGCATGGAAGAACGGTTTAAAACAATGTTTGACGTAGATTCAGCAGCATTTGCTGAAATCCGTAAACCTTACGATGAACGACTTCAAATCGAGCTAGACGTTATCAATGGCATGGGTTTTCCAGGTTACTTCCTAATCGTCGCCGACTTCATTCAATGGGGAAAAGATAACGATGTGCCGGTAGGCCCTGGGCGTGGTTCTGGTGCAGGTTCGTTAGTTGCGTTTGCCCTAAAAATCACTGACATTGACCCGCTAAAATATGACCTGCTGTTTGAGCGTTTCCTAAACCCTGAACGTGTTTCCATGCCTGACTTTGATATCGATTTCTGCATGGACAAGCGGGAAATAGTCATCGACTATGTCGCCGAGACCTACGGCCGTGACAAGGTGTCACAGATCATTACCTATGG
>CALAJG010000040.1 GCA_937923375.1 uncultured Leucothrix sp. | reverse complement strand
ATATTGCGATCATATTGATCCAATCGTCTAATTTTACTTGAATCTGTGATCAAAAAGACTTCTCCTAACTTATAAATAAGTGATATCGACTCATCTTAAATCAAATTAAGGAAAATTACCTTTCGCTCAGATGATATCGTTGTACAAAACACCTAACGGAAGCATCGATATGAATGAACTGCATCAGTTACGATTGAATATCCGCGACGCTCACCTTGCGAATGAGCAAGTTATATTGGACTCACTGACCAGTGCTAACCCTATTTCGCAGCCAGATCGCGAACTTATCGTGTCGCGAGCGACAAAACTGGTAGAAGATATCAGAGCGTCTGATGATCCTGGGGTGATGGAAGCATTTCTGGCTCAGTACGGCCTATCAACCGATGAAGGTGTGGCACTAATGTGTCTGGCAGAAGCGTTGCTGAGGGTACCCGATGCGGAAACCATGGATGCTTTGATTGAAGATAAAATTGCTCCTTCGTCTTGGGGTGAACACCTCGGCCAGTCAAGTTCATCACTGGTCAATGCTTCCACCTGGGCATTGATGCTGACGGGCAAAATATTAAATGATGAAGAAACCGAAGGTTTTGCTGGTGTCTTGCGGGAAGCCGTCAAGCGCTTGGGCGAACCAGTGATTCGCACCGCAGTAAAACAAGCTATGAAAGAGCTTGGCAGCGAATTTGTACTCGGCCGGAACATTGAGGAAGCAATTGAGCGGGGCAAGAAAGCTAAAAAATTAGGCTTCACCTATTCTTACGACATGTTGGGAGAAGCGGCGTTAACCAGTGCTGATGCGCAAAAGTTCTTTGAAGCCTATCAGGTGGCGATTAATGAGCTAGCAGTTAACTGCACCTCTGATGATATTCGTGAAAATCCGGGAATTTCGATCAAGCTGTCGGCACTGCATCCGCGCTATGAAGTCAGCCAACGCGAACGTGTAATGGTTGAGTTAGTTGAAAGTACCACGGCATTAGCTCGATTGGCCAAGCAAGCGGGCATGGGCTTAAACATTGACGCTGAAGAAGCAGATCGTTTGGATTTATCGCTTGATATAATTGAGGCCGTGCTCCGTGATCCTGAACTCGCAGGCTGGGATGGTTTTGGCATCGTAGTGCAAGCCTATAGTAAACGTTGCTCTGGGGTTATCGACTGGCTGCATGCCTTAGCGGGTGAACTTGATCGTAAAATCATGGTGCGCTTGGTGAAAGGGGCTTATTGGGATTCTGAAATTAAGCTGGCACAGCAAGAAGGTACCGTTGATTTCCCGGTCTTTACCAAAAAAGCATCGACCGATGCTTCTTATATAAGTTGCGCAGCCAAACTATTAGGCATGACTGATCGGATTTATCCGCAATTTGCAACGCATAACGCTCACACCGTCGCCGCCGTTTTGGAGCTAGCCACCGACAAACAAGCCTTTGAATTTCAACGATTACACGGCATGGGTGAACAACTACACTTGAAAGTGCTGGAGCAAGAACTAACCCGCTGCCGAATTTATGCACCGGTTGGGGCGCATCGCGATTTGTTGGCTTACTTGGTGAGACGTCTGTTAGAAAACGGGGCGAACAGCTCGTTTGTGAATCAGATTGTGGATACGGATATTCCTGCTTCAGAGGTTGCGTCGGATCCGTTTGACGAACTGACTGAAACTAGCAACGCTGACGCGCCGTCGACTATCATTCAAAAGCCTGCCGATTTGTATGCGCCAAGCCGCACCAATTCAAAAGGTTGGGATTTGCACAGCACCAGAGATCTGGCAGAGATTGAAGCAGCACGCACGCCATTCAAAACCCATCAGTGGCATGTCGGCCCACTGGTGGCTGGTGATAATTCCGATACGTCTGATAACAAGGTAATCGCCAATCCCGCTGACCCTAACGACATCGTCGGTAGTGTCAGTGAAGCTACTGTTGAAACAGTAGAGCTAGCGTTAAACGCCGCCCAAAACTGGTCGGACACTCCGGCCAAAGCTCGCGCCGACATTCTACGCAAGGCAGCTGATCTATACGAAAGCAACTTTGGAGAATTGTTTGCTGCCTTAAGTAGAGAAGCGGGCAAGGGGCAAATCGACGTCATATCAGAGCTACGCGAAGCAGTAGATTTTCTACGCTATTATGCAGCGGAGTCGGAGGAAATCATCGAAACCAACCCGCATTCTGGAGGTTTATTTGCCTGCATTTCACCTTGGAATTTTCCATTAGCAATATTTACTGGACAGCTGTCAGCTGCTTTGGCTGCAGGCAATGGAGTGTTAGCAAAACCCGCCGAGCAAACGCCTATAACCGCCAACATTGCGATTCGTTTGTTACATGAGGCCGGTGTCCCCAAAGCCGTCTTGCAACTGCTGCCCGGCGCTGGGGCGGCGGTTGGTAGCAAGCTAACCGCCGACCCGCGTATTAGTGGTGTTTGCTTTACTGGCTCCACCGCTACAGCGAAAATCATCAATAAAAGCATCGCGCAACACCTTGATCCACGCGCACCTCTGATCGCTGAAACCGGCGGTTTAAATGCGATGATCGTAGACAGCACAGCGCTCCCTGAGCAGGCGGTTCGCGACATTGTAAACTCAGCTTTTCAGTCTGCAGGCCAGCGCTGCTCTGCGTTGCGCATGCTGTATCTTCAAGAAGACACAGCCGATATCGTGTTGAAAATGCTTTACGGCGCTATGGATGAATTAGTCATTGCACAACCTTGGAACTTCGATACCGACATTGGTCCAGTAATCGACCAGCCTGCCAAGCAAAGTATTGAAAATCATATTCAAACGGCAAAAGATGAAGGTCGAGTCCTCAAGTCACTGCCGATTCCTGAGGTCGGAAACTTTATAGCGCCAACGGTGATCAAAGTTTCTGGCATTGGCGAATTAGAGGAGGAAGTATTTGGTCCTGTGCTGCACATCGCTACCTTTGAAGCTGAAGATCTTGATGCGATTGTCGATGCAATTAATGCCAAAAGCTATGGGCTTACGTTCGGTTTACATACGCGTATTGATGACCGAGTGGAGTCTATTACTACACGGCTAAAAGTCGGCAATATGTACATCAATCGAAACCAGATTGGGGCTGTGGTCGGGTCTCAACCGTTTGGTGGTGAAGGGCTTTCAGGAACGGGGCCCAAAGCAGGCGGGCCAGCTTATGTTAAACGGTTTATAGGGCCGATGAGCCCACAACCATCAGTATCTAATCGTCGCTTCACTAGAACAGAAAAA
>CALAJG010000039.1 GCA_937923375.1 uncultured Leucothrix sp. | reverse complement strand
AATGTGCGAATTGCTTCGCCACCTCCGGGAAGTGCGGATATTCCGGCCGGTATCATGTCGTCTTATATCTTTGACCTTAAGCCGGGTGATGAAGTTGTTATCTCGGGTCCGTTTGGTGAGTTCTTTGCTAAAGAAACTGACGCTGAGATGGTCTTCGTTGGTGGCGGTGCTGGAATGGCACCAATGCGCTCGCACATCTTTGATCAACTCGGCCGTTTAGCCAGTAAGCGTAAAATTAGCTTCTGGTATGGTGCACGTAGCTTACGCGAAGCTTTTTATACTGAAGAGTTTGATAAGTTGGCAGAGGAGCATGAGAATTTTGAATGGCATCTAGGTCTGTCAGACCCACTGCCTGAAGATAACTGGACGGGCTATACCGGCTTTATCCATAACATTCTCTATGAAAATTATTTGAAGGATCACCCGGCACCAGAAGACGCTGAGTATTATATGTGTGGGCCTCCAATGATGAACGTGGCCGTTATTGATCTACTGGATAATCTGGGTGTTGAGGAAGACAACATTGCTCTGGATGACTTTGGCGGATAAAGGCTGATAGTCGTGTAAGTTTGAATTATGCGGCTTGAAATGTGCAAAAAGGCGTTAACTGATCTGAGTTAACGCCTTTTTTGTGTCTTGATATAGTCAAACCGACCAATTAGTCAAATATAATGTAAAGTCGAATCTTATTGTTGTATGCTTCAAGTGAGGATAGTCTTTTCTGAATCAGACATCCCCAAGTCCATATTTTTACAGATTTGAAATTGTTCATAGGAGAACTCGTAGTACTTGAAAAATTCTAATAATGATTATGTAGAGTTACATTCACTCAGTATAGATTTAGAACCTGCTGACAGTGCCCGTCTAATAAATTTGTCTGGCCAACTTGACCAACATCTCAGGCAGTTAGAAAAAGGCTTAGATGTCGAAATTAGCAATCGTGGCCCACAATTTACCATTAGTGGATTGCCAGCGAATGTTAATAAAGCCACTGACTTATTACAGCATCTCTACCAGCTAACGGCTAGCGAAGAGCTCAGTCCCGAAGTCCTCCATTTACACCTCCACGAATCAACTAGCAAAGATGAGTCAGAGCCTTCAGGTTTGGCGACGATCCGGACTAAAAAAGGTGTTATTCGTGGGCGTGGTCCTAACCAGAATCGCTATATCCGAAGTGTGCAAACGCACGATTTAACCTTTGGTATTGGTCCTGCAGGAACTGGTAAGACCTATCTTGCAGTTGCTTGCGCGGTTGAGGCGCTTGAAAGGGATGAGATACGGCGTATCGTGTTAGTGAGGCCAGCCGTTGAGGCAGGCGAGAAGCTTGGTTTTTTGCCCGGTGACCTCTCACAAAAAGTAGATCCTTATCTGCGGCCAATGTATGACGCACTGTTTGAAATGATGGGCTTTGAAAAAGTAAATAAGTTAATCGAAAAGCAAGTGATCGAAGTGGCTCCTTTGGCTTACATGCGTGGACGCACTTTGAACGACTCCTTCATTATCATGGACGAAGCCCAGAACACCACTGTCGAGCAGATGAAAATGTTTCTGACACGGCTTGGTTTCGGGTCGACTGCTGTGGTGACCGGTGATATCACTCAAATTGATTTACCAAAGCATCAAACTTCTGGCCTCAAGCATGTTATTGATATTTTGCAGGGCGTGAAAGAGATTGAGTTTTGCTTTTTCGAATCTAAAGATGTCGTACGACACTCTTTAGTCCAACGAATTGTTGAAGCTTACAGCGATGCTGAAGGCAAGTAGTGATACAACTTGAGGTGCAGAATGTTAGTGACTCTGTTATTCCGGATCTTGAATGGCTGACAGCTTGCGCCAAGCTTGCTTATACCGGTGAACGTGAGGCGTCTGCGGTACTACGTATAGTCAACGCCGATGAGGCGCAGAGTTTAAATCACGATTATCGTGAAAAAAATTATGCAACGAATATCCTGTCGTTTCCTTCTGACTTTAGTGAGTTACCGGATGGTCTGCTAGATGATGATGAGCTGGGCTACTTAGGGGATTTAGTGGTTTGTGCAGAAGTGGTCAATCAACAGGCCGACGAACAAAAAAAAACGGTGGATCAACACTGGGCGCATCTGGTTATTCATGGCATATTGCATTTGCAGGGGTATGATCATATCAGTGAACCTGAGGCTTCAGAGATGGAAGCAATCGAAATTAAACTACTTGGAGAATTAGGAGTTCCTAACCCATATAATGAAACAAAAGAAGGTTAAACTAAAACCACCGTCGTGGTTCAAAAAATGGTTGTTAAGCAAAGTTGATTTCTCGGCTAACAGCAGCGATGAATTGGTTCTAAGATTACGCGCGGCTCAAAATAAAAATATTATAGCGCCTAACTCCCTCAGTATGATGGAAGGCGTGATTCAGGTAGACACCCTAAAAGTGCGGGATATTATGATTCCACGCTCCCATATTCAGTCTGTGTTCCATGACGATACGTATCATGACATTCTAAAGCTTGTGTTAAAAGCGGGTCACTCTCGTTATCCGGTTTTAGATAAAAACTTAGATGATGTCGAAGGGGTGTTGTTAGCCAAAGACCTGCTGAAATATGTGGGTAGAGAAGAAGAGTTTGATATCGATGATATACTGCGGCCTGCCATTGTGGTGCCTGAAGGGCAGAAGTTAGAAAGTCTGTTATCTCATTTCAGACGTAGTAGGAATCACATGGCCGTAGTGGTTGATGAGTACTCTGGTACGGCTGGGCTTGTTACTATTGAAGATGTGCTTGAGCAGATTGTTGGTGAGATTGATGATGAGCACGATCACATTGATGACAAATTAGATATTCGTAAGCATGGCAATGGGCGTTTCACTGTTCTGGCCGGCACTGAAATCGACGTATTTAACGATTATTTTAAGATATCACTACCTGACTGTACGTTTGATACGGTCGGCGGAGTTGTTACGAATGAGTTTGGTAAGATTCCCAAACAGTACGAAGAACTGGTCATAGAAGATATGACATTCCGCGTATTACGAAGTGATAGTCGCAGAATTCAATTGCTTGAGGTTCAAACTGCTCAGGCAGCGTGAGGGATAAACACAATGCAGCAAGCGTTTAAAACTCGCTACTATCTGTACTCCTTAATTGCGGGCGCGTTACTGGTTCTAGCGTTTGCGCCTTTTAATTTGTTCCCGATAGCCTATCTTGCGCCAGCCTTCCTATTCTATCTAATGATCAAGACTAACCGGCGTGCTCAGCTGGTGAAGTTGGGCTGGGCTTTTGGGGTCGGTTTATTCGGTGCCGGAGCGTCCTGGGTTTTCCAGAGCATGCATGGTTTTGCTCAAGCGCCCATTGTTCTGGCGGGTTTCCTAACGCTACTCTTTGTCATGGGGTTGGCATTGCAGCTTGCCCTATTTGGTTGGATCGCTGCTCATTTTACAAAATCTTTATTGATCATCAGGCTGCTGCTGGTTTATCCCTGTGCCTGGGTGTTTGTGGAATGGATCAGAGGTTGGTTATTTACTGGCTTCCCTTGGCTACTCCTGGGTCATTCGCAAGTAGATACGTGGCTCGCAGGCTATGTACCGATTGGTGGCAATCTACTTCTGAGTTTAGTGACTGCAGTCATTGCAGGCGCCATTGTTACTATTTTGGCATCAAGCAATGCTGAGCGCTTCCAGAAAGTGAATCTTCCGGCTGCGAATTATGTGCGGGTTGCAGAACCACTGTCGCATCTAAGTAGAGTGCTTGGCGTTGTTTTAGTACTATCGTTAGTGGCAGGCGGTTGGTTCACAAGTCATCAAGCTTGGGTCGAGGATAGTGGTAAAACCCTAAAGGTAAGCTTGTTGCAAGCAAATATCTCTCAGGATCAAAAGTGGTTGCCCGATCAACGAGGCCCCTCTGTTGAGCGCTATATGCAGATGACTCGGGATAATTGGCAAAGCGATTTGATTATATGGCCTGAGACAGCTATTCCAGGGAGATTTAACGAGTTTACTGATGCGGTTATAAACCCTATGCAACAGGAGGCTTTGGCAAACAAGACCAAGCTAGTTGTAGGTGGCTTTCATCAGCTCCCTGGAGGACAGTTTGAAAATAGTGTGATTGTTTTGGGGGATGACACTCAACCCCCTGATAGATATGCTAAGCGCCATCTGGTTCCTCTTGGCGAGTATATTCCGTTGTTGCAGCATCTGCGCTGGTTAGAGCGCTGGATGAATATTCCTTATGATAATCTGGCACGTGGTTCTGGTGATGGGCTGATTACTATCGGTGACTTCAAGGCTAATGTGAGTATCTGTTATGAGGATGTATTCGGTGAAGAAATTATTGCTGACTTACCAGAGGCAGATTTTCTGATCAATGTGACTAATGATGGTTGGTTTAGTGGTTCGCTACAGCCTTACCAGCATATGCAAATAGCCAGACTTAGGGCGTTAGAAACCGGGCGCTTCTTATTAAGAGCCACTAACACAGGGGTCAGTGGAATTGTTGATCATAAGGGAAAAATAATCAGTACCGTCCCTGCTTACGAGCAAGGGGTTGTTAACGGAGAAATCAGGATACTAAAGGGCATAACCCCTTATGTTCAGTATGGAAATTCTTTAGTCGTTGGTGGTATCAGCATATTGTTGCTTCTGGGTTTTCTTCTTGCCAGAAGAAATAAAAATGTTCTCTAGGTTATTTAGTCCTAGAAATATTGCTGCAACTGTTCCTTAGTCAGTAAGAAGATACCATCTCCGCCACGTTCAAACTCAAGCCACTGAAAAGGAGCTGTTGGAAAAGCGGCTTCCAACGCGTATTGGCTATTACCAACTTCAATAATTAATATTCCGTTATCATTAAGATGTTCGGCTGCGTGTTTAAGAATATGGCGGGTTAAATCCAGTCCGTCTGCGCCAGAGCTTAAACCCAATGCCGGCTCGTGCTTGAATTCGGCACTGAGGTTGCTCATATCCTCTTGGTCAACGTAAGGAGGGTTGCTAACTATAATGTCATAAGTTCGGTTTTGCAGTTGCCTAAAGCCATCAGATTCAATTGTTTTGACTAGTTTCGAGGCATCATGACGTTTAATGTTGATCTCAGCGACTTCAAGAGCTTCAGGAGAAACATCAACCAGATCAACCGTTGCACCGGGGAACGCATAAGCACAAGCAATGCCAATACAGCCACTGCCGGTACAAAGGTCCAGCACTGAGCTGACTGCTTCCGGATCAATCCACGGTTCAAATTGATTTTCAACAAGTTCTGCAATAGGAGAGCGGGGCACCAAAACGCGTTCATCAACAAAGAACGAAAGTCCGGCAAACCAACCCTCCTGAGTGATATAAGCAGCAGGCAGGCGTTCAGAAATGCGCCGTTCAAGCAGTTTATAGAGCTGTTGTTTTTCATTATAGGTCAACAGACCATCCCAATAAATGCTCGGTGTGTCGACCGGCAGATGCAAACCGCGTAATACTAAATAAACAGCTTCATCAATCGCCGTTGACATACCATGACCAAAATCGAGTTTGGCTTCGTTAAAGCGGCTTGCAGCCCATCTGATAGCATCTTTAACACTCTTTAGCTGCTGAAATTCCTCGAAGTGATGCATCTACTGTTTTCCTAATAGTGAATCGCGTATCATCGCCTAATTTCCGCCTGCTGAAAAGCCATCAATTCTAATAAGGTTTGAAATGAACGCTACTCTGTTTGACTACCTGAAATCTGGATCGCTATATGCATTACCACATCACGCAATTTCGCGTGTGGTGTACAAGCTCACTCGCATTGAATCCTCAATGGTAACTCCAGTAATAAAAATCTTTAGCAGAACATTCGGCGTAGATCTGGATCAGGCTAAGAACCCAGACCCTGCTAGTTATGCAAGTTTTAATGAATTTTTTACCCGTGAAATTAGGCCTGAGTTGCGACCAATCGCGGATAGTATGATCGTCAGTCCTGTGGATGGGACAGTCAGCCAAGCAGGCGCAATCAAGCAGGGGCGAATTTTCCAGGCTAAAGGGCAGGACTATACCGTTCAGGAATTACTGGCGTGTACAGATGAGGAAGCTGAGCGCTTTTCAGGCGGGCAGTTTGCCACTATTTATTTGTCGCCGAAAGATTACCACCGTATGCACATGCCATTCAAAGGCGATTTGTGTGAACAAGTCCATATTCCAGGGCGCTTGTTTAGTGTTGCGCCGCATACCGTAAAAACAGTCCCTAGAATATTTGCCAGAAATGAGCGTGTAGTTGCTAATTTTGATACCGAGTTTGGGAGAATGGTAATGGTATTAGTTGGTGCGATTAATGTTGCTGCGATAGAAACCGTCTGGGATGGATTAGTAACGCCGCCAAAAGGAAAGAAGATCTCTCGTAAGAGTTATCAGTCTGGTGAAGTAGTCTTAGATAAAGGAGAGGAAATGGGGCGATTTAATATGGGGTCGACAGTCATTATCGTAATGGAGTCAAAAATACCTGCCTTTTCATTGGAGCTGCAAGAAGGACTAACTCTAGAGATGGGGCACGCCATTTCTTAAATGGTGAAAGCCTATCCAAGACCGGGGTCTGAGTAATTTTCCTTAATTTCTCGCATCTTCTCTAGGTTAGTGACAAATACTTCATAGAGCTCCGGATCAAAGTGTTTGCCAACCATTTGCTGCATTACCTCTAAAGCCGAACCTTCTGTGCAGGCCTCTTTATAAACGCGTTTGTGTACTAAAGCGTCGTAGACATCAACGATGGTCGTTATCCTTGCTGATTCAGGAATATCTTTGCCCGATAACCCTGTAGGATAGCCCGTCCCATCCCATTTTTCGTGATGGCACATGGCGATTTCCGAGGCCATTTCTAGTAGAGGTATATCGGTTCCACTCAACATGTCAGCCCCAATTGCTGAGTGTTGTTTCATTTCTTCGAATTCTTCTTCGGTTAGCTTCCCTGGCTTAAGTAGGATGCGGTCAGGAATTCCTATTTTACCAATATCATGCATTGGAGCTGCAATTCTGATATCGGCTCTGGCTGCGACATCCCAGCCAAGCGCTTCAGCCATTACTTCTGCATAGAGTCCGATTCGTCTTACATGTTCAGCAGTTTCATGGTCTCGGTGGCTTGCTGCACTCAACAGCTTCATCGCTATTTCTTCTTCGCGAATGCGTATTTGTTTAGTCTGTTCTTCTATTTCTCGCTCGAGCTCCTCCTGTGATAGAGCCCCATTTCTATATCCCTGAAGTCTTACCACTTCATTATAGTATTCTTCTCCTAAGTCTTGAATAACCAACAATGCTTTGTCATCTCTCCGGAGTGCCATAGCTTCAAGCGGAATTTCTTCGCCATTTGGGGTAAAGTCGATCCAAGGCCCAGAGCGGTGAGCCGAACTAACTTTGCTATCCCAAAGATCCTCTGCTTCTTGAAGAAAGCAATCAAGAAAAGGAAACAAACCTTCAAGGCGTATCTGCTCACCCGTAACCAGATCTTTACTGCAGAACTGACTCAGCCAAATAGGTGGTAATGTTAACAGCTGAAAATCCTGCTCATCGAGACGAACAAAAACGGCTGCGTTCATGGATTGAAAAATTTTCGAAAGTACTTGGCTCATTGCGTGTTCTCATTATCATGCAATTGCTTATTTCTTGATTCAGCCTCAAGGATGCTTTTCGTCAGAAGCTGAAACGTTTCTTCTACCCCTTCACCAGTCTTGGCACTTGTCAGAATAATGATAGCGCCATCATCTTCGAGTGCTTTTATTTGTTCTGCTTCAACTCGCCATTGTTCTTCGCGAAGATCCGCTTTGTTGATTGCGACGATGAAAGGAACATCACCCGTGTATTCCCGGGCTTCTTTATGCATGTTGATTGCTGTGTTTAATGAGAAGGGGCGAGTCCCGTCTGCCACTATGACATAGCCGGCAACGCCTCTTAAATAAGATGTTCTGAGTCTTGTTAGGTCATCTTGACCAGCAAGATCCCATATCATTAGGGTGACTTCCTGATCATTGGAAACCAATTGTTTTTTATCGATCTTTACACCAACAGTTGTGTAATACTTTTCGCCAAATATGCTGTTCACATAGCGCATTACCAAGCTGGTTTTACCGACAGCAAACGCACCCAGAAGACAGATTTTTTTTTGTACCACGGATGCCATCCTATTTATGAATCACAAATCGCCAATGTTAACTTTATCGGACTACTTCTATCTTACTGATATCTAATGAATTGACGCCGTTGATACTGCTAGCGTCAGATTCAAATTTATTCAACCAAGATTGAGTGCTCCTACCGTTTAAACTTAATACTCCATCTTTAAGACTGAGTTTAACAGAATCCGGAATATTATATTTTTCACCTATTCGCTTTAGGACAATATCAGGTTCTAATGATAGATAAGGCTTAAACGACAATACTAACTCTATGTTGTTGAGTGTTCCATGATTAATCAATAAAGATGGTTTCTTAGCAAGTGGATCAGCTAAGCCGCTGATAAAATACTTTCCATCTTTTTTCGAAGCATTGGTGACAATTAAACCGGATTCCGAGCCAAAAATCTGCTGGGCTTTGTTCCAATCATCTTCTGCTAAATTGGATTGATACTGTTGGTAGATATAACCTGCCACCATCAGTAAAAGCAAAGAGTAAATACCATACTTTAATAGTCCGCTGCTTTGTTTCTTTTCCTTAGTACTGTTTTGCTTGTCTTTGTGATCTTCCTTGCTGATTAATTGCGTTCTAAGGCATGCAGATAACAATGGCTGAAGGTGGTTAAATCTATCAGGATTTCCATCGTAATTAATGAGCTTTTTATGATCCTGCAAATGTACTTCTTCTATCGTCTCAGAAAGGATTTCCTGCAAGTCTGTAGGTACAACGCCACGAATTACCGCTGCTAATACCGCCTGTGGACCGTTTTCTATAAGTACTGTTAAATCACCCAGTTTCAGAGAATTTAACCCGCTGTTTTGTTCCACAGAGAATGAGTCGCTTGTGAAATCCTGAATTGCCGTCAGCATGCCTGACACCATATCCGGATCTTTACTGATGGCGGTGTCTGCCAGTACGTGTTGCAAAAGAAGTCCGGTATCGCGGTGAATCAGAAAAACCTGTTCAACTTGGAAAACAAGGTTTTTTATCAAGACAACTTCAGAGTAGCTCCTTCCCGTTCGCCATGCGTCAAAGCGCCAGCGCCATGCGTTTGGGGAAACACTGCGTTCGAGTAGCTCGTTAAAGTTACTCGTCATTTGAGCCATAGTTGTGTTTATGGACTTACGAATAGCCGGGCCCATAACTGGATAAAGCGCGTCGGCAATCGGTTTAGGGTCATTTGAGACGGAGTCCATCAAAGCGCCCACAACAGTCGGTGAGAGCACTTTCTGTAGGTTGTGAGTTGGCCCTGAGAGTTTAAGTGATTCCTGAATTGCAGGTGTAATAACCTGACCTAGCAGTGCTGGGTCATCAAGGATTTCTGCTTTAGCCAAAAGAGACTGGTACTCTGGACCTAATAATAAGCGACGTAAGGTTTCAAGGTCAGTCTCGCTCATAGACCGCTGGCCAGAGGTGGTGGTATCAATGCCTGTAATACTATCGGCCATAGTTATCGCTTGCTGCTGGTATCCAGAAGCTGCTCCGCCATTCCCTGAAGTAACTTGGCAAGGTCCCCACGATCGGTTTTATCAGACTTAAGTTCAATAGAAGCTTGTTCAAGTTTCTGCGAAAGTTCGTTGTGTCTACTAATTGCTTGTTGTTCTAATCTACTTGACTCGTTGAGAACTTGCTGGTGAATTTTGCTACTTTCATTTTCCTGTCTGATTTTAGCCTGCTCCAAGGAAGATCGAAGTTTATCAATTGCTTGATCAGTCCCTTTCTTTTCTGCAAGACGTCCATCATTTTCATCGTTGATCAGTTTGTAGAGTTTGTTAATTTCTGCAGACAAAAATTCAAACTGATCGCGAGTGTCTTGTTTAAGCTCGGCAATATTTAATTGCAGAGCATGATGAGCATCGTGCCGTCTTTTTTCAGACTCCCTTGATTGCTCTCCAAATAATATTTCTCTAATTGTTTCAAGATTTTCTGCTTCATCCGAAACTTTGGTCATAGATTCATCATAAAGTTGGCGAGCGGGATTATGCTTTTTGGTATCTGTTATTTCGTTATTTTTCTTATGCATAAAACTTACCTGCTTGTTGTGTAGCCTGAAGAGAACTAAATCTTACAAATTGAAAAATTATTGTCCAATTTCTGTTGATATTAGGCTCAATGATAGACCAAGTGAAGGTATATATACAGCCATTGTAATCCTTATTTCTTAATATGGAATGAATAGAAGGTTAATCTTTATTATCAATTCGGTTAGCGTTTTTTCTTACGACGAAAACTCTTTTTTCTGGCTTCATCTTTGAGTTTTTTTGCTTCCTGTGCTAGCAGAACTTGTTCTTGTTCTACAGTAACTAGTTCAGGTGTTTCGAGTGAAATTGGGCCAAGGACGCCACTGCGTAATTCTGAAATCAGAATGTTGCTCGCCTTTTCAAGCAGTACGTCACCGCCAGATCTGAGACATCCGCGGAGTCGTCCAATCGCTTCTATCAACTCAAGTTCATTGTTTGGCTGCTTATCTAAATTATAACGTTCGACTAACCGTTGTGGGTAAGCCATAAGCAAGTACTCTGCTGTTGCAAATGCCACATCAGTATTGTCGGTGGCAGTTTCCTTTATTGCACCAGTTGCCGCTAAGCGATAACCGTAATTCTCATGTTCTATTTTAGGCCAAAGCATGCCGGGGGTGTCTATCAGGGTAATGCCGCCATCCAATTTGATCCGCTGTTGATTTTTGGTAACCGCAGGTTCGTTGCCGGTTTTTGCGATGGTCCGGCCCGCTAGCGAATTAATTAGGGTTGATTTGCCAACGTTGGGAATACCAATAATCATCGCCTGAATCTGTCTATAATCACCTTCGCGACCCTTGTTAGGGATTAGCTTGTGGCATAGGTCTGTGATGTGACCTAGTTTGTTTTGCCCTTTAACGTCAGTTTGCAACGTTTGGATATTGCGTTGTTGCTCCAAATAATCTTGCCAGATAGTCGTCATTTCAGGATCTGCAAGATCACTTTTATTGAGCAGTTTGATGCAGGGCTTGTCGCCCATAATTTCGGCGATCATTGGGTTTTGACTGCTAAATGGTATTCGCGCATCTAGCACTTCTATCAGCACATCCACCGTGGGCAATACTTCCCGAACTGCTTTTGCCGCTTTGTGCATGTGGCCTGGAAACCATTGAATTTGCATGTTATTTTGCGTCGCTTAACGTAATGGTTTCGTGAGTAATCAAGATCAGCCGTTGTTTGTATAAGCTACTTAATGCGCGCTTGTAGTTAGCCTTACTGACGCCATAACTACGATAAATTGCCTCAGGCGGGCTTTTGTCAGTCAGCTGAGAGCTACCATTATTATGTTTCAAATGATCGAGTATTTTGTCTGACAGTTCCTCTACAGTGCTTTTCTTATCACTATTTAGCCGCAAATCAATTTTACCGTCGTCCCGGATGTTTTTTACAAAGCCGGTGATTTGGTCCCCAAATTTAAGCTCCTGAAAAACTTCATTTTTAAAAATGAGGCCAAGATAATCATGGTTAATAACCGCTTTGTAGCCGAGATCAGTTTGCCCTGCTATCAGCAGTTCGACCG
>CALAJG010000038.1 GCA_937923375.1 uncultured Leucothrix sp. | reverse complement strand
CTTCCGACAATTCTTTCTTTGAGGTCATTAGCTCTCCACAATTCTAACGAATGACATAGCGCTCACCTGCAAGCGACCCATCAATGCATGTCGCCCTACTACACATAACGTATGATATACGGAATTCTGCATAGAGGGTTTTCCCACTATCCTGATATACATAGTCCATTAAAAAACCTTCTACCCTATTGATTAAAAAGAAAATTATTAATTTTCGCTTGAAGTTTCCAAGAACTATACGGAAATCACAGCGAGTAAACAAGAAGAACACTAGCAACACCCATTCGCCTACGAATACTCCTCAGGCCAAGCCGCCCGCGAAAACAATCCCCCATCAACCCCAAGCGTCTGCCCGCTAATAAAACTAGCCTCTTCACCCGCCAACAACAAAACAGCCGCTGCCACATCCGACGGTTTACCAATACGGCCAAGCGGCGTGAGCTTGCTCCAACTCGCAGCGTAATCTCCTGCCTCTTCTTGCGTACGCTCAGTTTCTATAGCGCCAGGTGCGATACAGTTAACGCGAATATTATGCTCACCCAGCTCTAATGCGGCAGACTTGGTAAACATCTCAATACCACCTTTTGAAGCGGTGTAATCGACGAGATTAGGAAAAGCGAGTTTGTTGCAACCCGAGCCAATATTGATGATCACGCCGCCTTTATTATGCCTAATCGCATGCTGTGCGAAGCAGCGCGTATTCAAAAAACAGCCTGTAAGATTGGTTGATAGGGTGCGCTCCCACTCCGCGAGGGTGAGTTCAAGCAGCGGCTTCCAAGTCTGAATACCCGCATTGTTCACTAGCAATTCTGGCGCTCGGTTGAACCGCTCAATAATCGTTTCAAATAGTCGTTCAACATCCGCTTCACTCGACACATCACCTGCTATGAGCTCAACGTGTGAACCGCACTTCACGAGCTCCTCTCTGAGCGGTGAGCCTGCGGTGGTAGGCAGGTCGTTTAGCGCAACGTCCCAGCCCTTCTCGACTAACGCGCGTGCGATTCCCGACCCTATACCCCCTTCAGCACCGGTGATGACGGCCAGTTTATTTTCTTTATTCATGAGGTAATCCCATTAGGGTTTAAACGTTCTTAAATAGTACCGCCAATCCACATTTTGATACCATACACCCCTGCAAACCGCCTTTTGTTCTCTTTTTGTTTCATTCTAAACTCATTCAAAACTAAAAAATGAAACATCAAGGGGATCTCAATGAGCGCCATACAACGCACAATAACAACCACCACTATTCAACCATTACTGCACAGCACTAGCCTTCAGGAGATCCCATTATTCTCTTGTCGCATCGCTGCGGGCTTTGCTTCACCGGCGGATGATCACCTGGACAACCCAATTGATCTGAACAAGCTGATGGTGCCCAGACCCGCAGCCACGTTCATGCTAAAGGTCGAAGGCGATTCTATGATTGGTGCTGGTATTCACGATGGTGACTTGCTGATTATTGACCGTTCCAAGACAGCTGTAAATGGCTCTGTAGTGATTGCCGTAGTGCATGGAGAACTGACGGTTAAGCGCCTGCAGCGTGATTCAAGGGGCATTCAATTAGTACCAGAAAATCCCGCATTCAAGCCGATACACATCCATGATGAAAGTGAGTTAGTGATTTGGGGGTGCGTAACACATGCCATCCACAACCTCTGAAATGTGATTTTAACGTTTGTCATTTCGAAGCTTATTCCGCTTGCTTTGGTTCTCCACAAACCCTTTTAACTCAGCTTCTGCCCATTCCTGGGCCTCAGCTTCGTTTGCGAACCCGCTTTTTGTCTTGGAAACAATCACCTCTTTTCGACTCACCCGACGTGTAATATCGGCTGTCCAGATAGAGTCTTCCTGAACAATTTTAATCGCATATTTACTGCCTGCTGCCATTAGGTATTACTTCCTTTCAGTTAGCTAAATTGGTTAGTTAAGCGTGAATTGCTTCGCTGCGTTAATTGTAAATCAATCGAGGCAATATAGCGTTCTATTTTGTTATACTTCAGCCTACTTTTAGCCATAGGCAGCAGCGCGCATTATGAAAGACTACCAAACCGAATTCCTTAAGTTTGCCATCGACAACAACGTACTTAGCTTTGGTGACTACACGCTTAAATCTGGTCGCCTGAGCCCGTATTTTTTCAATTTTGGTTTGTTTCAAACAGGCTCTGCTCTAGCCAGGCTTGGCGATTATTATGCTCAGGCTATTGTCGACTCTGGCCTTAAATTTGATATGTTATTTGGCCCCGCTTACAAAGGCATACCACTCGTTTCAGTAGTAGCCGCGACTTTGTATGAAAAGCACGGTATCGATTACCCATACGCTTATAACCGTAAAGAAGCTAAAGATCATGGTGAAGGCGGCAACATAGTCGGGGCCCCACTTGAAGGCCGCGTTTTGGTTGTTGATGACGTGATCAGTGCTGGTACAGCCTGCCGGGAAGCGGCTGAGTTTGTACAGTCAGCTGGTGCAACCCTTGCCGGTATCGCGATTTCGCTGGATCGGCAGGAGCGCGGTACAGGTGTGAAATCCGCCGTGCAAGAAGTTGAAGAAACCTATGGCATCAGCGTGCTGCACATTATTGGATTGCACAACGTCATTCAGCATATTGAACAAACAGCCAAGGATACCGAACTACTCCAGCGAATCACTACTTATCGTGAGCAATATGGCGTCGTCACCTAGAATTGGTTCCATGGCGTGACACTCGGCAAAAGAAAAGGCAATGACTCGGGTCATTGCCTTTTCTTTTTGGTTTAGGATATTACTAACAAACTAAACCGTGCGGGACAAACGCTGTAATTGCAACCACACAGAAGCCGCGATAACTTTATTAAACTATCAGTGCAGTGTTAAGGAATGCCATTAAATTGAAAAGCAGATTTACATTCCTTTACACTGGCTCAAAGCGCTAGTAATAACATTAAGCTGCCGTATTCTGCTTAACTAATTCTGCATACAACTCACGAATCTTACGCGTCATCGGACCTGCTGCCCCTGCACCAATTACTCGACCGTCAATTTCATGTACCGGCGTTTGCGCTCCAAAAGTACCAGTTAGAAACGCTTCATCAGCCCCATACGCTTCATACAAAGAATAGTTTTTCTCAAATACCGGAATGTTATTCTCACGACACAAATCAATGACTTTCTGCCGGGTCACCCCATTCATGCAATAGTCACCAGTCGATGTCCAAACCTGTCCTTTTCTCACGATAAAGAAGTTACAGGCATTAGTCGTACTGACAAAGCCATGTGGATCTAACATCAACGCCTCGTCCGCTCCAGCCGCCTCAGCTTGCAAGCAGGCAATCACGCAGTTGAGTTTCGAATGCGAGTTAAACTTAGCATCCTGCGAGTGAGGTAGTCCACGAACCTGCGGCACACTAGCTAAGCGGATGCCCCGGGATTTTAATCGATCAACGGGTTTGGAATGCTCCATAATAATCACAATGGTAGGGCCGGATCGGGACAAACTGGGGTGTTGAAATGGCTTCACTTTAACACCACGCGTGATCATTAAACGGCAATGAACATCGGTTGTCATACCATTCGCTTCAGCAGTGAGGCGCATAGCCTCAGCCACTCCTTCACGATCTAGTCCGATATCTAAACTAACGGCTTTGCAGCTATCGAACAAACGGTCCATATGTTCATCGAAGAAAGCCCATTTACCGTTATACAGTCGCATGCCTTCCCACATGCCATCGCCGAGCATAAAGCCAGAATCATACACCGAGACTTTAGCTTCGTCGCGATGTACGATTTCACCGTTCAGGTAAATTTTAATATCCTGATTGCGAACATCTTCATCCGCATCATGGGTGGTAACAACATTTGAATCTGATTTATTCATAGCTAACAAGACCTTCAGTCTAATGGTACAAAAACCTATCGTTTGCTCATGTATAGTTGTCTGTGAATATAGGCTGTCTAGCGCATCCTTAGCGCAAAGCTCAGCCATAATCTCAAATAATTAAAAATTAAACACGGCCAATACACATGAGCAATGACCCTAACAATAGCCTACTAGCCCTACAGTACGAGCTTTTAATGTCGGTGGAAACACTTGCAGGTTCGCAGCAAATTTTACGCCACTTTCTGATGAAGATTGTTAATTCTTTAGACCTGCGACACGCTTATTTCCTACAAAAAAAGAATCAGGATGCTGGCACTTCAACCCAAACCTACAAAATACCTCAGGTTGTTGCCACTAATATTATAGAGAATGCCGCGTTTACAGACTTCCATAATAATCCGGCACCTGATGAAACCAGCTATCTTGAATGTATTCAAATTAAAAAAGACTTCTTCTACGTATTTGGTCTAGCGCAATTGGGTTACCTAGTACTACATCGTGAGCGCAAGCCACTTGAAGCTCGTTACCTCAACGCAATTACCAGTCCTTTAGTACGTTTGGCACGAGCTTATTTCAGCAGAAATCAATTTACTTTGAATGTTGCCCAAGACAATGAGCCATCTGATTACTTATCGGCTGATCTGGAGCGAGAAAAACACAAACTAGATTACATGCTTGGTTCAAATGATCATAACTTTGTACTTTACGAACAATCAATACAGTCCGTGTCATCCAGCCGGGATGCTGATCACCACGAAGTACTGTTGCGTATGGAGCATAATAATGACCTTATTATGCCTCACACATTTATTCCAAGTGCCGAGCGTTATGGAAAAATCTCCGAAATCGATATTTGGGTGCTAAATGAAACCCTAACCTATCTTGAAAAGCATCCGGACCAAACAATGAACGCCAACCTTTCCGGAATCACACTCTGCAACAGTCTGGCTCGAGACAAGATTTATGAATTAATCCGAAATCATTCTGAAGCAGCACCTAATCTTTGTCTGGAAATCACAGAAACAGCTGCTGTTGCTAACTCGGTTGCTTGCATCAGTTTCATGCAACAATTGACTCAATTTGGTGTGAACTTTGCAATCGATGACTTCGGGGCTGGCATGTCATTTTTCGGGTTCCTGAAAGAACTACCCATTAAGTATGTAAAAATTGATGGTTCGTTTATTAAGAATATTTGTCATAATGAGCTCGATGCGGTAGTGGTTAAGACGATCACAGAAGCCGCTAAAAAGATGTCCATCCAGACCGTTGCAGAGTTTGTGAAGGATGAGGCAACCTATGAGAGGGTATCAGAGCTAGGCATCGATTTTGCACAGGGTTATTGTCTGGATAGACCTAAAGCATTAGCCATGCACTGATTTAAGTAATTAAATCGTTGGGCTTTACCTATGCAGTACCGCTTGAACTTCATTGGCTGTGGTCAGCTGGGCAAAGCCCTCGGCAGCCTTTGGCATAATAACAGCGCTGTCATCATTGGTGACGTATTAACCCGCTCAATGAGCAGCGCTGAAATAGCCGTAGCAACGATTGGTGCCGGTAAACCCGTCGACAGCATTACTACGATGCAGCGTGCTGATATCTACCTCATCGCCTGTGCGGATGACGATATAGAACCCTGCAGCCAGCAACTCGCTGACAGCGGCTTGTTACTCAAAAATGATGTCGTGTTTCACTGTAGCGGCTCTCAGTCATCAGCTGTGCTGCAAGCCTGTCAAGATAGTGGCGCATCCATCGCTAGCATCCATCCTATAAAAAGTTTTGCCAATCCTGTATTAGCAATACAAAGCTTCGCCGGAACCTATTGCGGGGTAGAAGGAGATGAATCAGCCCTCACGATACTGAGTCCTATCTTCACCGCCATTGGCGCAAATCTGGTCGCCATTAATGCTAAACATAAAACCCTCTACCATGCCGCCAGTGTTATCGCTTCAAATTATTTAGTGACGCTTCAGGAGATCAGTCTTCAAACGTTCGAAAAAGCTGGGGTATCAAGACAAGAGGCAATGGCAATTTTACAACCCATTGTTAACGGAACAGTCGATAATGTATTTCGACTTGGCACCACTGCTGCACTGACCGGCCCGATTGCACGGGGTGACGCTAAGGTTGTTGGCGCTCAACTCAGTGCCATGGAAGCCTGGGACGAAGAGCTGGCAGCATTGTACCGTCAACTTGGGTTACTTTCGCTTCCCCTCGCTAATGGACAAGGCAACGCCAGTGCCGAGAACTTAGCAGTACTGCGTAGTTTATTTAAACCACTCTAACTTGGGATACTTTTGCTAAACCATTTGTTGAAAACTTGTCGCTTGTCCGATTAATGAAAAAGCCTATGATTGACACATACCAATTAACTTTAAAGAGAAATAACAAATGTCAATTTTAAACGTTTTATCAGATGTCGTACTAGCTGCCTTCGAAAAGAGTGGACGTAGAAAAGCACTAGCAGAACTAAACACTATGAGTGATCGTACTCTGGAAGATCTAGGCATTTCACGCGCGTTGCTAAGCCAGGGCATTTCATCATGGCCTTGGAAAAGTAACATGGAAGTTGCTAATGCTGCTAAGACTAGTAAGCGTAGCGAAATTAAAGCAGCAATCAAAGAGCTTCAGGCACTTAACGACAAAGAACTTGCCGATATCGGTATTTCTCGTGGCGAAATCGCACACGTTGTAAAACATGGTCGTAGTCGTGATGCTTATCAAGCGGCTTGATTTGCTTCAACGCTAGTCCTCAATGAACCGGTCAGTAGCAATACTCACCGGTTTTTTTATGTCTGAGAATCTATGATACTTTTTGCAAATAAAACCCCATACCACAAAGCCCCCAATAAGTAGTTCCCTAGTCTTTTACGAAACTGTTAGAATTCCACGTTTAAAGATCTAAAAAGAGCAGTTGCACAATGGGAAGAGCGTATCAGAACCGTAAAGAGTCCATGGCTAAAACCTCGGATCAAAAAGCCAAGGTTTACAGTAAGTATGGGCGTGAAATATACGTTTGTGCAAAAGCTGGCGGCACCGACCCCGAGGGTAATCTGGCGCTTCGCAGCTTGATTGACCGTGCGAAAAAAGACCAAGTGCCTAGCCATGTGATCGAAAAAGGCATCGAAAAAGCCAAAGGTGGCGGTGGTGAAGACTTTGCACCGGCTCGTTACGAGGGCTACGGTCCCGGCAACACCATGGCTATCATCGAGTGTTTAACAGACAACCCTAACCGAACGTTTGGTGATGTGCGCGTCTGCTTTACCAAAACCAATAGCAAAATCGGCACCCAAGGCTCAGTAAGCCACATGTTCGACCACCTCTCGATATTTGTCTTTCCTGGAGATGACGAAGAAGCGATTCTCGATGCTCTGATGGAAGCGGATGTTGACGTGTCTGATATCGAAAATGACGGTGGCAATATTTCAGTTTTCGCACCGCACGATGAATACGGAAAGGCTAAACAGGCTATTTTGAGTGTGCTCCCTGAGGTAGAATTTGAAGTCGATGAAATTCAATTCCTACCACAAAACACCACACCCATCACCGATGAAGAAGATCTGGCTATGTTTGAGAAGTTTATCGACATGCTAAATGACCTGGATGATGTGCAAAACGTTTACCACAGCGCAGAGATTTAGACTCGCAGCTAACAACAACCTTGGTCTTCATCCTAAAATTTGCATCTGACGTATCGGTAGGTAATGGTAGACACTAATTTAAACTTCAGGAGTCATAATGATTAAGAATGCTTATTTAGCCGGTGGTTGTTTCTGGGGTCTTGAAGACTTGTTTCGCAAACAAGATGGAGTTGTTGACACTGAAGTGGGTTATACCGGTGGTAGCGAGCCCAACCCAACCTATCGCAGTCACGAAGGTCACGCTGAAGCCATGCTAATTAAGTATGATAATCAAGTCATTAGCTACCGACAACTGCTTGAATACTTCTTTCGGGTTCACAACCCAACGACAGTAAATCGGCAGGGTAACGACATGGGTAGCGCGTATCGATCTGCCATCTTCTATCAGGATGAAGAAGAGAAAGCCGAAGCTGCGGCAATGATTGAGTTTGTTAATCAGTCAGGTAAGTGGCCAAACCCTGTCGTCACTACCTTAGAGGCATTGGATGTTTTCTATGATGCCGAAGACTATCATCAGGATTATTTAGTGAAAAACCCTGGTGGCTACACCTGCCATGTGGAGTATTTTAAGTCTTACGACTGAACTAACGGAGCTATCTTTTAAGGATTAATCATGAAAGTCATCTCATTTTTATTCGCTTGTCTCTGCTCCTCAGTCAGCTTAATTTTTGCACCAGTCGAAGTTTTTGCCGATATCAGAGTAGATACCTTATTTACTGATGCTATCGTTTACGGCCACCCACAGGCAGATACCGTTGGCACCAAAGATGGTGAAATCAGTTTTATCGGCAACTTCAACGCCAGCAAATCTGTGAGCGATGCGAAAACTGAGATAATCGACCTTAAAGGCGCTGCGCTCTACCCAGGTTTCGTCGACAATCATAACCATGTGTTCGAAGCGGCCTCTGATGCAGGCGGTTCCTGCGAAGTCTCTGCGGAAGCAACTTTGGAAGAACAAGTCCCTTTCCTAAAAATCTGCCGTCAAAATGCCAAGCCCGGCCGATGGGTGATCGGTTATGGTCATTACCTGGAATCCATACTAAGCGATGAAGATACCCGCACTCCTCTCGACGTATTAGACAGTATTTTTCCTGATCAACCCGTGGTCATTATGGAGCAAACCTCGCACTCGATGTGGGTGAATTCCAAGGCGCTTGCTGATGTTGGCTTCTCCGCTCGCACTAAAGACCCTCAGGGCGGCGTGATACTGAAAGAAGATGGCTTAATGCTCGGCATATTACTAGATAACGCTGGCGACTTGGTAATGGAGAAAGCCTGGAACGCTTTAGAGGGTAAGTTCAATCAAAGCTATGATGGCCTAGTGAAGGGTTTGCAAGCCGTTGCAGCTAATGGCATTACGACGGTGGGTGATGGCCGGCTTTACTGGAAGCGTGGCTGGTATGAGGTGTGGAGCGCTGCTGAGAAAGACGGCAATATTACCGCCAGAGTATCAATTCGCCCCTGGGTTTATCCTGAAGGCAGCAAACGGCAGCAGTTAGACTTTTTCAAAAAGATACGCCGGGATGATCAAGAAGACTTGCTAGTTATCAATCAGGTCAAGATGTACAGCGACGGGCTACTTGAAAATGGCACCGCCAAGGTTTTACAGCCATACTTTGAAACCATCATCCCGCAATACACTCATGGCATCAATTATATTCCACAACAG
>CALAJG010000037.1 GCA_937923375.1 uncultured Leucothrix sp. | reverse complement strand
AACACGATCAACGACTTCTTTAAACAATTCTGGGTCACGAGAGCCTTTGCCTGTTTCAGGATCACGCACATGGATATGCGCAATTGCAGCGCCAGCTTTGGCAGCTTCGATAGCCGCATTGGCTATTTGCTCGGGAGTGACGGGTACACCAGGATGACGGCCTACTGTGTCGCCTGCACCAGTGACTGCGCAGGTTATGATTGGATTAAAATTCATGATTTTCTCCTTACCTCATTATTCGTAGAAATTGCCTTCAATACACCCACAATCCCTCGATCACGATCTGCTGCTAGCTCGGTAAAATGCCGTCCACTAGCAATATCATTACAACCGTCGACCATACGATCCCGTAGTTCTTTAGTTAACTCGGGTGCCTCAAGGCGTGTCCACGGTAGTTTCAGTGATGGACCAAACTGATCGAGATTGGTCGCCATGCCACCTTCACCGCAAGCAATGTGAAAAGCCATGCATTGACCAAAAATCGCCATGCGTGGTGCCGGACCGTTGATCAATGCAGTATCGATTTGATCTGGTGTTGCTTCACCATTCGCCACCATATGTAAAGCTTCACGCCATAGGGCTTCTTGTAAACGCGTAGCGATAAAACCCGGAATTTCTTTGTTTAAAACCAAAGGAGCTTTACCCGCAATTTCATAAAAGGCATGCGCCCAATCGGTAGCTGCTTTAGCTGATTTATCACCACCTACAATTTCAACGAGTGGCAATAAATAAGGGGGATTAAAGGGATGTCCTACAACGGTTCGCGAAGGTGATGCACAGCGAGCTTGAATCTCGGTCATGGTTAAACCAGAAGTTGAGGATGAAATCACTACATCTTCTGGTACCAGTTCGCCAAGCTGCTGGTATAGCGCCTGTTTCAATTCAAGGATTTCTGGTGCGCTTTCTTGAATGAATTGAGCGCCTTTTACAGCAGTCGCCATGTCGGTCGTAATGGTCAACCGGTCTTTGGTAGCACCTTTTGCTAACCCTAACGCTTCAAGGCTTATCCAGGCGGTATTGATAATGTCGTGAAAGCCCTCAATCTCAGCTTCGCTATGTAAATAGCTAGTCACATCATATCCACGTGCTAAAAAATGAGCAGTCCAGCCACCACCGATCGGGCCGCCGCCAATACTGGTTACTCGCGTCACTAAGGCTGGATCAATAAATTCTAAATTTCTTCCTGTATCAGCTGTCATTGCAACAACTCCTGTTAATTCCTTAACGAACGTTACTTGCCTTTAAAAACAGGTTCGCGCTTCTCAACAAATGCACGGACACCTTCTTCTGCATCTTCAGACGTGAGCATCGACTTATAAGTCGGTAAATCTTCAGTACGCATTTTGTGAAAGGCTTGTTCTAGCGGCACGCACTCGATGGCGCGTTGCACTTCCTTAACTGTTTGCATTGCCAGAGGCGCAGCCCAAGCTAGGTTTTCAGCCCACTCACGTGCTGTGTCCATCAGCTCATCATAAGGTACAACCTTATTTACGAGCCCCCAACGCGCCGCTTCATCTGCTTTCATGCGACGTCCTAAAAGAAACATTTCAGTAGCGATGTTACGGGGGATCAAGCGAGGTAATCGCTGCAAGGCACCTGCATCTGGAACCATACCCAGCGGCATTTCTGGGAGGCCAAACTCAACATGATCAGCCGCAATCAGCAGGTCACAACTCATGGCTAGTTCAAAACCACCGCCAATGACTAAGCCATTTAAAGCGGCAATAACGGGTTTGTTTAGGTTCCAGTTTTCGGTTAGGCCTGCAAAACCACCGTCGCCATAATCAGCAGTCTCCCACCAATTATCTAGCTGTGTTTCGCCGCTGTTTAGCTCCTTCAAGTCCCAGCCTGCCGAGAATATTTTCTGTCCTTCAGCGGTTAAAATACCCACGCGTAATTCAGGATCATCCCGCAGCTCAGCAAATGCCTCACCGAGTGCCTGGCTCATTGGGATATCAATTGCGTTAACTTTGGGCTTGTTTAGTTTTACTTCCAGGATATGACCATTGCGTGTCACTTCGACGGAATTATTCATAGATTCTCCTCACTCAATTAGGGCGGCTTTAACAGTATCAAAGAAGCTCAGAGCAGACTTTCAATTACCACTTAAACTTATACCCTACTTCCGCAGCCACCAAACCATTCGTAATGTCACCTATCTTAGGCGTTGCCATGATATTGGCGAATAAACCTGTCTCTTTACCTACCCGAAGTTTTAATGGTGGGGTACACAACCAGCGCCGTTTTTCATGGTCATGGCTATAGCCTTTGTAAGCACAGTTAAGACCAATCATTGGTCGGAAATAACCGTAATAAAGCCAGCTTTTATGAGAAACGTTACTCGTCAGCATGAAACTACGTTGATGGTAGGAGTCAACAAATGTTGAAACCGTATTTTCATACTGCCAATTATTTCGTTCATAATCCGCCGATGCACCTACGTATTTCATATTTCCTTCAAACGTATCTGGGTGATCACTGTTGGTATGATGACTAAAACCAGCCACATAAATGCTACTGGAGCGCATTGGCGTGCAAGCTACCGTGCCACAAGCGATTAGTATAAATGGAGCCAATATCCTTCTGTCCATGATAAATCCTTTTGTTTATTGTTAATATTTAGCAAACTACTCTAAGTGTAGTGTAAGTGGCTAAATACTTCAGTTCAGATTAACTTAAATCTCGCGGCCGTTATACTGTCATTATCAACAATGTTTATCTGGAGAAATTTATGAATCACTACCCCATAAGCCGTTTCCCGGTTCCAGAACTAAAAGATTTACCCGATGACATTCGGGAGCTAATCGAACAAGTTCAAGACAAGTCTGGCTTTGTTCCAAATGTGTTTTTAGCGCTGGCTCACCGACCTGCCGAATTCCGCGCATTTTTTGCTTATCACGACGCGTTAATGGATAAAGACGAAGGCCTGACAAAAGCAGAACGGGAAATGATTGTGGTGGCAACGTCTGGCTTGAACCAATGCCAATATTGCGTGGTGGCTCATGGTGCCATTCTACGTATCCGTGCTAAAGATCCTTTGGTTGCTGATCAGGTAGCAATTAACTATCGAAAAAGCGACATTACACCCCGTCAGAAAGCGATGTTGGATTTTGCCGCCAAGGTTTGTAAAGAAGCTGAGTCTGTTGATGATAGTGATTACTCCTTACTTAAAGAGCATGGCTTTAGCGATGACGACATTTGGGATATCGGTGCGATTACTGCTTTCTTCGGTTTATCTAATCGAATGGTTAATGTTGCAGACATACGACCCAACGATGAATTTTATTTGCTCGGCAGAGTGCCACGAAAATAACGTTTCAAGGTTGAAGCCAAAAAAAACCCTCGGTTAAACGAGGGTTTCAAAATTCAGCACGGGGTTTGTGTGCTGATTGAGGAGGATTTCTCATAAACTAGTGTAGTACACCGTTTTAGAATTTGCAGTTTTTATTAGAAAGTTTCGAATTAGGCCGAAACTACTCACTTTTTTCCTATCTTTAGATCTGCGCTAGTTCTTTGCTAATTTACCACGATGAATGTTACCTTTATTAGGTTCCGTTAAACTGGCAAGTGCAATGAATAAGGACGTTATCACGTTAGAAAAGCTCAGACTGTTAGCGGCATTAGTCTCTGCTGGCTCCAGCGGGGAAGCTGCATTGCAACTTGATGTTTCACCTACCGCCTTGGCACAGTCGTTACGTTCCTTGGAGAAATCGCTCGGCCTCAAGCTGTTTGAGCAATCTGGAGATGACTTACTACCGAGCTCTGAATGTTTGCGATTGGCAGAGGAAGGCAAACGAGTATTAGTTGCTCTAAACAGGGTGACCACGCTCGCTCAGGAAATGCAGAGTGACTCCCTGCCTGAGGTCTCCGTTGGCGTTATGACAGCATTTATTCATGGAGAACTCGCTCGCTGTATTGCACGGTACTCCGCAGAGTATTCTAAATTATCGATTCGTTTAGAAAGTCACACCAAACAACAGCTTATTCAAAAATTAGTCGATGGCGAACTAGATATAGCGGCTGCGATTGGCAGCGTTAATGAGCCTGGGATAAGTACATTTGCAACCATTGCCATGCGTATCGTTTGTGTCATGGCCCCTGACTGCCCGCTCGCTAAACAGAAAGTTATTCATGAAAACGACCTGCAAACTTACCGGCAGATCCAACTAACCGAAGGGAGTGCACTGCGAATTGCGCTCGAAGCAAGCGGCATCGCGGCATCGAAAGGTCATGGTTGGGGAGCGATCGAAGCCAGTACGCAGCGCACGATGGTGATTATGGTTGAAGCGGGAGCTGGTGTTGCACTAGTGGATCCTTTGGTTTTATCGCCAGATGATAAGATTGCAGTACGCGAGTTTTCACCACCGGTTTATGTCAATTTATCGTTATTTGCCAGAGATGACTGGGCGCGTCGTCCCTATGTAAAAGGCATGGCCTTGGCGCTATATGATGCCTTGGCGCCACTCTCCAGCTTACGTACACTGCACCATAAAACAGATTGAGACGTAAGCACTTTCATTATTAGGGAAAAACCGATGAGTTCATTAGAGTCATTAGCAAGCGGCCTGGTGCCGCTGACAGCAAGTGGTCACCCGCCGGTTCATCTTTGGCAGCCAAAGCGTCAGGGTGAAATTGATATCATCATTAAACGCGATGGAAGTTGGCTGCATGAAGGCGGTCTTATTAAGCGCGATGCCTTAGTCAAGCTGTTTTCGAGTGTCCTCTGGTTTGATGGTGGACATCACTACCTTAAAACACCCGCCGAACAGTTAAAAATAACGGTCGAAGCAACTCCTTTCTTGATGACTCAACTGACAGTGCAGAACGCTTCGACTGAGAGGAAAGAAATTGTACTTACTAGCAGTTATGGCGATATTGTTGTCTTGGGTGAGCACAACAAGCTATGGATTGACCAAACAGTTATTGCTGGGCAAGAAGTACCGCTGGTAAGTGTTCGTTACGGTATGACTGGAAGATTGACGACTAGCATACTGCATGAGCTGGCAGACTTAGGTGAGGTGGTTTCAGAGAATGACAGCGATTATTTGCGTCTTATGAGCAGTGGTTTTATATTTGACTTACCGATTGGCTAGAGCTCTGGTCTCTCGTACTTATCAGCTAACACTTTAACCTTTGATATGCCATAAATTCTGTGATTAACCCCAAGCATTTCTTAACTCACCTTGTTAACGTTTGCCAAACTCTTAGCGAAGCCACAGCATGAAAATCACCTCAGTAAAAAGCCATGTCCTGCAGTACGATTTACCTATAGAGCTAGGCTATTCCCAGCAATACTATGCTAAACGTTCCACTCATCTGGTGGAGATTAGTACAGATGAGGGGCTAACCGGCTGGGGTGAGTGCTTCGGGCCTGGCAATGTAGCCATCGCCAACAAAGGCATTGTTGAAGGCGTGATTCAACCAATGATCCTAGGACGTGATCCGATGGATCGTGAAGTGATCTGGCACCATGTCTACAACTTACTTCGAGATCACGGCCAAAAAGGGATGCCCCTTCAGTCGCTATCTGGCGTCGATATCGCACTGTGGGACTTAGCGGGAAAAATAACTAACCAGCCGATTCATAAGCTTATTGGTGGCGGCTTTCGTGACAGAGTGCCGGTTTATGGCTACGGCATGATGCTTTGTCGTGAAGATCTGAATGCGCACCTCAGACGCTTTGAAAAGGAAGCAGCCGCCATAAAAGATGCAGGCTTTGCAGCTACCAAAATGAAGGTTGGCCTCGGTGCAAAGGAGGATGTTCTACTAGCACAAGCGGTACGAAAAGGCATCGGTGAAGGCTACCCTTTTATGGTCGATGCTAATCATTGCTACACCACCAGTGATGCGATGTACGTAGGCCGCGCCTTAGATGAGCTAGATGCTTATTGGTTCGAAGAGCCGGTAGCACCGGAAGATCATGATGGCTATCGTGAACTGCGATCAGCTTTAAAAACAAATATTGCAGGTGGAGAAGCAGAATTTACCCGTTGGGGATGGCGTCATTTACTGGAAAACCGTTGCCTGGACTTGGCCCAACCAGAAGTTTGCGCCTTGGGTGGCATTACGGAGTATCTAAAGGTTCTGGCGCTAGCACATACGCACTTCACTCCAGTAGTGAATCACGTCTGGGGCTCCGCAGTAGCCATCGCTACTAATCTGCATCTGCTAGCGGCGATGCCGCCATTACCCGGTGGGTTGTTCCCACGCGAACCAATGTTAGAGTTCGACACGACCCACAACCTATTCCGTGATGATTTATTGTTAGAACCGTTAAATGTTCAGGAGCAGGTAGCTCAATCCGGTGGCTTTGTAAAAATTCCGAATGCACCGGGTCTTGGTGTAGAGCCGGATCGAAAATTCATTAATAAGTACAGCCTGTAAAAGCCGTTTTCTTTGTTGCTGTTGCTGCTATCGCAGTGACAGTCGATAAGCAACAAAAGCCATTGATGACGTGATAGCCACATATACGGCTCCAGCAATTGCTAAGCTATCCATGCTAACTCCTCGATCAATAGACCACCCTAGTATCGCCGGCGAAATGGCGCTCATCATTACCATCATAAAGGTGCCAAGCGATTTGATCGCACCGAGGTTCTTGCTGCCATAGCGTTCTGCAAAAAATGGCGCTGAGATAGTGCCCTGGGATGCCGACGAGATGGCCATGCATAGCATAAATATGACAGCGACAAACACGCTGTCGGAACTAGATAAAATCAATAAACCAATGCCCATGGGAATGGTGACAAAGGGTGCCAGACGCACTGCACCAAAGCGATCAACTAACGCCCCGACAACGAGATTCATTAGAATGGTGCTCAACGCATAGAGTAGATACAAACTGCCCCATACCACCAGCGGCCAGCCTTTCTCCTCGACAAGGTGGATCTGATGAAACATGAAGCCGGTAAACAACAGGGACTGGGCTAATAAGCCCGGTGTGAATAGATAAAATAGCGGATCTCTAATGACTTCGGCACGCGTCCATTGCCTGCGCCGATAGACTCTATTTTCAGCCGACTCTTTTGCCTCGTTCATCTCATCATCGGCAATACTTTTGAGATATTGCTGATGTCTCTCAGTGTGACCTTGCAACAGAATATGAAAGACGATGGGAACGCAGACTGCCAATATAGCGGCAAACAACACCCATGAATGTCGCCAACTAATGGTTAGGAGCAGTAATATAACCAGGGAGGGCAGCGTTGCTTCGGCGAAGGAATAACCCAAACCACTCAAGGCATTCGCTTTGCCCTTATTCGACTCCAGATAGCGTACCATCGCCGTGGTGCTGGTCATATACATCAGCCCCTGACCCAGCTGGCGCAGCAAAAAGACGGCAATTAACAACATTGCTATATTTTGACTTAAGGCCAACGACAAGCAGGCTATGGCTAAACCAAGCACCGAGTAACGAGCAAACCGACGTAGATCAATCTGATCCACCAGAACGCCTGTCCATAGCAAAACGAAAGCACTGCTGAGGGTAGCAATTGAGTAGACAGCGCCAAACTCGCCGTGGCTGAGCGATAAGTCGGCGCGAATTTCCCCACTGAAAAGGGCAATAAAATAGGTTTGACCAGGGCTGGTAGCAAACATCATGACGAAGCCGAACAGCAGCAGTCGCCATTCCTGACGAATTAGTGGTATGAAAGATTTCATTAACCTTATAAGTCGTCTCTACCTATCCACTTATCATTCGGAGCGGCTTGGTAGTTTGCCATTTGCTGAATTAAATCACTTGGTTCGTTGGCCACTAGTAAAGTGTTCTGATGAGCTGCTTTAACATATTCCTGATCAACTGCATGGCTGATAAACGCGATTAAGTGATCGTAATAGCCTGCAACATTCATTAATCCACAGGGCTTGTCATGAAAGCCTAGCTGGGCCCATGTCCAGACTTCGAACAGCTCTTCCATGGTGCCGAGGCCACCTGGCAGTGCGATAAACCCGTCAGAATACTCCGCCATCATGGCTTTTCGTTCGTGCATATTGGGCACGATCTTGAGTTCGGTCAGTCCGGTGTGAGCAATTTCCAGATCTGCAATTGACTGAGGAATCACGCCAATTACCTCGCCGCCACCTTCCAAAACAGCATTCGCCACCACGCCCATGATGCCCACGCTTGCTCCACCATAAACCAAGCCAATGCCG
>CALAJG010000036.1 GCA_937923375.1 uncultured Leucothrix sp. | reverse complement strand
GATGGCAAACCCTTTGCAACCCGTACCGGCGGCACAGTCAAGCTCACCGATCTACTCGATGAAGCCGAGCAACGCGCGTTTGACTTGGTTTCTGAGAAAAACCCTGATCTGGATGAGGCTGCGCGACGGGACATTTCAACGCTAGTGGGAATTGGCGCGGTTAAGTATGCCGACCTCAGCAAGAACAGAACGTCTGACTATATATTCAATTGGGACACTATGCTGAGCTTTGAGGGCAATACCTCCCCTTACTTACAGTATGCACACGCACGTGTTCGCAGTTTGTTTGCAAAAGCTGGCGAAGTTGATCAGTCTGCTGCGATATCTGTTACTGAACCTGCTGAGCATCAATTAGCAGTTACCTTATTGCGTTTCAGCGAGGCCTTAGAGTTGGTTGAAAAAGACGGTACGCCCAACACCCTGTGTAACTACTTATTTGAATTAGCCGGTAACTTCATGACCTTTTATGAGGCTTGCCCGGTTCTAAAAACGGAAGATACAGCGATCCGTGCCAGCCGACTGCAACTGGCTCAGCTAACCGCTGACACCTTAAAGTCCGGATTAAATCTATTAGGTATTGCAGCGCCTGAACGGATGTAATTTACTGTTTGTTCAAGAAAATTAATTGAATTAATCCGCCAGATAGTGTCAGACATTATCTACGCAACATGCAACTTTGGGCTAATCTGAATATGACTAAATCAGCACTAATTAAAAACAGCTTGCTTACCACAACTTTTTCACTATTGATGGCAACTCCTCTGCTTTCTCAAGCGGTAGAGTTAGTTGAAATGGTAGGTGATTATCAAATCGTTAAAGTCGTTTCGTCAAAGGTTTGCTTCGCAGCTTACAACGGCAAGTCGCTTAAAGACAAAGACGTGACTTTTGCAACTTATAAGACGAAGTATGGCGACCGCTGGCAGGTAGCTGGCTACGTTGATCATGAAAGCTTAAAAGCTAAGGGCGATTTACTCAGTATCAGCTTTGATAAAAAGCATTTATTTTCACGTGGCGTTGAGTTCAGTAAAGGCAAGTTTGCACTCCCTTTCACTGAAGATGAAGATCTGAAGAATTATACTGCACTAGTCGAGTCAAAAACGACCCTTGAGCTAACACTGAGAAACCTTGACGACAGCATTGTGATCACCTTGTCAGAACTAGGCAAGGCAAGAGAGGCCGTTGATAAGTGCTTAAGTGGTATTGAATAGATTCGCTTAGCGTAATACGACTTAGCTAAAGCACGTTCAAAGCACTCTACTCAGGGTGCTTTTGGCATTTAGGGCAATAATAAATGCGACGACTGTTTCGCTCTTCTCTGACTATAGCTGTTGCGCAGTTACGGCACGGCAAGCCATCGCGGTTAAACACCATAAATCGAATGTTTTCATAAGGTGCTTTGGTCTTTTTAAGTTTGGCCGCCAAGCCAGGTGTTACCGTATACCCCTTTGTTTCATAGCTGCGCCGCCCCATGAGCAAGGTACTGTGAGCTAATTTTCCTAACTCGTTCTGGTTTAAGTCTTTGGCTTTTCGATCGTGATGAATCCCGGCATCAAACAAGATTTCGCTTCGCAAATAATTCCCAATTCCTGCAACAAAGCCTTGATCCAAATACACCGAACTTAACCCACGACCGGCAAAGCGTTTGGATTCAAGGATTTTCTTGATCATTCGCCATTCCAAGGTATTCGAAAGAATGTCTGGACCCAGCTTGGCCAGAAACGGGTGCAACTCGATATCTTCCGTCAACCACACACTAATATCAGAAGCACTGTACAACAGTGCACTGTGCGACTCAGTGTGTAGAGCCATCCGCAAGGTTCGATTCGTTTTTGGAAATTTCCCGCGTTTACTGACCTTCCAGATGCCGTAGAGCTGATTGTGCGAATAGATGGTATAGCCATGGTTAAAATGGGTCAGCATAGCCTTGCCGCGGGTTTCGATAGAGGTCACGATCTGACCCTGAAAATCCTCAGCATATCGCACCATCTTGGGCTGACCAAAACTGACAGCCTCGATCACCTTGCCTTCCAGGACATCAGCTATCTTATCAGCGGCTAAACGTATTTCCGGACCTTCAGGCATCTAAATCTCCAGTACTTAGCACACCCTCTGACTTATTTCGTCGGCAACGTTCTGAACAATATTTAACTTCATTCCAGCACTTCGCCCATTTCTTGCGCCAACTAAAGGGTTTATCACAGACTAAACAGTACTTTTGGGGCAAATTAGTTTTCTTGTGCGCCATAAGCTAATTACTTGTAAAAACTAACATTACGGATCAAAAGGCAATCCAAGGAAATCATATAACATACCTGTGTCACTTCCCTCTAAAGCAACCATTACTTTGATGAGCTGAGAGGCAGTGTATTCAGGCGTTTGCAGATCCTCTGTCGATACGCCCCGCTGAAATGGCGCGGATAAGGCAGTGTCGGTAGTACCGGGCTGCAAACCAACAATCACAACTGGTTTTTTCATTCTTGAGCACTCGATGGCAAAGTTTTTAATTAGCATATTCAGCGCTGCTTTGCTGGAGCGGTAGGAATACCAACCGCCCAATCGATTATCACTGATACTACCAACTCTAGCGGTCAACACTCCAAAGGTTGCTGGATGTTTGGGATTGAGGCGCGACAGTAAGTTTTTTATCAGCAGCGCAGGCCCGAAGGTATTTATTTGATAGGATTTGGTTAACTTATCAGCCGAGAGACTTCGCCAGCTTTTTTCTGGTTGATGAGCCTCATCGTGCAGCCAGCCTGTCGCAATAAAGATCCAGTCAATCTCTGCTTTTTCAGGCAACCCGGCAATTGAAGCCTCTATGCTTGCTTCATCGGTTAAATCGAATTCAATATCAAGAGGTGACGAATCCAAAGGCTCAAGTTTTTCCAAGGAGCGCGCCATACGTACCAGCTGAACATCAGGAAACCGAGCCTTAATTTCACGGCAGTAGGCTTGACCAATTCCACCAGAGGCACCAACCACAAGCACTTTACGCGGAGCAGTGGCAAAGCAGCTTTCCGTAGCGGCTTCACGATCTAAAACGGACGAGCTCAAGGCGTCAAAAACTCAGCCCGTGTCGGCCCATTTTTCTGAAAAATACCACCCAACGCTGTCGTGCTAGTGCGTGAGTTCGTATCCATGACGCCACGCGACTTAACGCAGTAATGCACCGCATCTATACTCACCGCTACATCATCAGTTTCAAGCAAGGTTTGCATTGCAACCAAAATCTGGCGAGTCAAACGTTCCTGCACCTGAGGACGGCGTCCAAAGAACCGTACAATCCGGTTGATTTTAGAAAGACCAATGATCTTCTTACCCGGTATATAGGCAACCTTCGCCAATCCATCAATAGTCACAAAATGATGTTCACAGGTACTGGTCATATCTATGTCACGCACCTTGACCATTTCATTGGCACCCATCTTATTTTCGATCAGCGCGATGCGAGGAAATTCGTTGTAGTCAAGACCAGAGAAAATCTCGCGCACATACATTTTAGCAATACGATGCGGCGTCTCTGTCAGGCTGTCGTCAGCCAGATCAAGTCCAAGCGTCTGAACAACATCGGTCATTAATTCTTTGATGCGCTCATATTTCTCATCATTGCTCAGTCCATTATCTACCATCGGTGTTTCAAGGCCACGCTTTACCAAGGTGTCTTTAACCAATTGAGCTTCAGGGCTCAGTTTATTTTCGCTCATAAGGGTATTCCCCAATCAATTATTTTTTCTCAGCATGGTAATCGAGGCTCAATGACACGGAGTCTGCAAAGCGCAGTGCGTGGGGTTTGTCTATCTTCACACGTGCGTAATTGATACTGTCGTGATCGCTACATAAATCCAGCACATCGGCCACGAGCCTTTCCAATAGCAGGAAATGCCCATCTTCAACGTACTTAATCACTTTTTTGGTAATGGTTTTGTAGTTTAGTGCGCCTTCGACCTCATCGTTGAGGGCCGCATCGTCCATGTCATAGTGTATATCGATATTAATGACGATATCTTGCTGTTTAACTCTTTCCTCAGGGTTAAAACCTATGAAAGTCCTGAGGCGTAAATTTGTGATTCCAATAATTGCATTCATCGGGTAGTGCAGTTTTTAAATCGAAATCGAATATTAGCACACGCTTAGATTCCGCATATTATGTTGGGTTTATTGGTTCAGAATACAAGTTATCTTGGAAATAATAAATATTAATTCTAATTGGCCATAAGCTATCCTTATAGTCTAAGCTTATGCCACTATCAGATACTTCCATTAGCTGAATAAAAAATTATAAAGCATGATTGAATCTCTGAATCATAAAGCACCCGAGGTACCAAATGAGCTCACTACCTAAGTTTGAAGCCCATGATAAACAGGAAGTTAAACACTCAACCTGTTACATGTGCGCCTGTCGGTGCGGTATCAAAGTTACTGTCCAAGACAGGCAAATCAGGTACATTGAAGGGACTCGTGAGCACCCCATCAACAAAGGTGTGCTCTGTGCCAAGGGCAATGCTGGCATCATGAAACAGAACTCGCCAGCAAAATTATCAACACCTCTGCTACGCAAACCGGGTACTAATCGTGGTGATGGCGAGTATGAAGCCATAAGCATGGAAAAGGCGCTGGATATACTCACCGCTCGTCTGAAAAATATCCGTGATACTGACCCCAAAAAACTTGCATACTTCACAGGGCGCGACCAGATGCAAGCCTTCACCGGCATGTGGGCTACCCAGTTTGGCACGATTAATTGGGCAGCCCACGGTGGTTTTTGCTCAGTGAACATGGCGGCGGGTGGTCTCTATACCATGGGGCACGCGTTCTGGGAGTTTGGTGACCCTGACTGGGATCGCACCAAGTACTTTATGATGTGGGGCGTTGCCGATGACCATGCCTCAAACCCAATAAAAATTGGTTTAGAAAAGATTAAACGGCGCGGCGCTAAGTTTGTTTCCATCAACCCGACGCGCACAGGCTACCAAGCCATTGCAGATGAGTGGATTGGCATCACCCCGGGCACCGACATGCAATTTGCGCTTTCCATGGTGCACGTACTGCTTAAGCATGAGCAATTCGACTGGGAATTTCTGATTCGTTATACCAACTCTGCTTACCTCGTGGTCAACACGCCGGGCGAGAAAGGCGATGGCCTGTTCCTTAGAAATGAAGCGGGCAAGCCATTGGTTTGGGATATGGAGCGCGACGAAGCCGTCGATGGCACGCTCTCTGACATCAACCCTGCGCTATTTTGGGAAGGCGAAGTCAACGGCAAGCCGGTACGCAGCTCCTTTGTGATATTTGCTGAGAAATATATGGATGATGAATATTCTCCAGAAAACTCAGCTCCCATAACCGGCATTCCCGCAGACACTATCGAACGTTTAGCGTTAGAGATGGCGCACGTTGCATTTAAAGAAAGTATTGAGATCGAGCAGGAATGGACAGACTACGCGGGACGCAAGCACGACAAATTTATTGGCCGCCCCGTTTCTATGCACGCCATGCGCGGGGTTTCGGCGCACTCCAATGGCTTTCAGGCTTGCCGAGCTATCCACTTCGTACAAATATTACTAGGCTCTGTCGACTGCCCGGGCGGCCATTTGGCCAAGCCGCCATTCCCCAGACACATTCCGCCCAGAGGAATAAAGCCCGCTAAGGAAATGGCACCCAACACGCCGTTAAAATCGCCTCCGCTAGGTTTCCCGACTTGTCCGGAAGATCTGGTAATTAGTGATGATGGCCAGCCACTACGTATCGATAAAGCGTACTCGTGGGATGCACCAATCGCCAACCACGGTTTGATGCACATGGTGATCACCAATGCCGTAAAAGGTGATCCTTACAAAATTGATACATTGATGATGTTCATGGCAAATATGTCGTGGAACTCCACCATGAACACCTCAGAAGTGCGTGACATGTTGAAGCAGCGTGACGAGAACGGTGAGCATAAAATTCCGTTTATT
>CALAJG010000035.1 GCA_937923375.1 uncultured Leucothrix sp. | reverse complement strand
GCTCATGATCAGATTACGGCGATTATAGTCGCTATGGTTGGTATGAGCGACATTGAATAAAGGTATGGATTCGAAAAATATAGCTGAGCTAGATTTTTAGGCAGATAAGCGGTGATTATTTTCAGTTCAAATGACCACTGGTCAAATAATCCGAGCCGTAAGATTTACAGGTTAGTGAGCCCTTATACTGGCTATGGTTTCCTCGTTGAAAAATTACGTATCAAGGATGATGCAATGTGCTTTAAAAATAATAAATGGCTTATTATCGGTGTTACTTTAAGTGTCCTCAGTTCTGGCAAAGCGCTGTCAGCACCACAGTATGAAGGTCGGTGGACTTCAGTACTCAATTGGCCAATTATTGCAATTCATTCTGTACTGACTCCACAAGGCAAGGTTATGAATTTTGGCACCGACAAACGTGGCTTACAGGGCGCCAGGTTCTTCTATGATGTCTGGGATCCTAAGTTAGGTAGTGGTAACAATTCTCATAATACATTGGTCAATACTTTGGGGGTTGACTCTTTTTGTAGTGCTGCGATCGTTATGCCAGAAAGCGGCAATATTTTGATGTCAGGCGGCGACACGCGTCCTTTTGGCAGACCAAATTTTGGGATAAAAGATTCGCCCATTTTCAATACCCGAAACAATACTTTGGGTAAGGCTGCTAATATGGGTTTTGCTCGTTGGTATCCAACATCGACTGTGCTGTCAGATGGGAGAATATTAGTCGTTGGCGGCAAGGATGGTACGGGCCGACCCGTAACTACTCCTGAAATCTACTCACCACAGACGAACCGATGGAGTTCGCTGTTTAACCTATCAACTGCGGGATTTCCTGAACTTTATCCACGCCAATGGGTTTCACCTGACGGGCGTGTGTTTGGTATTTTTAGCGACAAAACTATGTATTACCTCAATCTTCGTAATGGCGGTAGCACTTGGTTTTTAGAAAAATTACCTGTGTCGGGCAATGTATTTCAATCAAGCTCGGTCATGTACCGTCCAGGGAAAATTTTGCATGTTGGTGGTACAGGCGCTAGAACCAATGATAGCGTCATTATCAATATAAATGGCACAAGGCCTTGGGTAAGAACAATAAACAAGCCACTGCAGGCAGGCAGGAGTTGGGTCGACTCGGTGGTTTTGCCCAACGGTAAAGTAATCATCGTGGGCGGGTCGCGTGTAGATAATAAAATGAACGGTGTCTCTTATCGCCCTGAGATTTGGGACCCGGGGACGGAACGTTGGTCGCTCATGGCGCCTGCCGCCAAAGCTCGTCTATATCATTCCACGGCATTGTTGTTAAAAGATGGTCGAGTTCTGGTGGCTGGTGGAGGAGCACCAGGACCACAAACCAATACTAATGCAGAGATATTCTCGCCACCCTATCTTTTTAATGAATCGGGTTTGGCATCGCGACCTAAAATAATAAGCGCTCCGCTTGAAGCGCCTTACGGTAGTAAAGTGAAAGTTAACTTTCGTAGTAGCGAAAAAATTAGCCGAGTCACACTGATCAAAACCGGTGCAGTTACCCACTCTTTTAATATGGAGCAGCGGTTTCTTGAGTTGAGTTTTACCGAGAATGATGAGGGGATCAGGGTCAACATCCCAACCTCGCCGAATAATGCGACGCCTGGTTATTACTTGCTTCACCTGATCGATAACAAGGGAGTACCTTCAGAAGCGCATATTATCCGAATTTCAAAGACGGCGTGGCAAGCTAGGATAGCAAAGCCGGCTGCGGTAAAGGATTCTGTTAATGTCCAAGGCGGCAAGAGCATCACGATTGATGTGTTGGCAAATGATAAGGGTACCGGCCTTGTCTTGGAAAAACCCAATGCTTGGTCGCGTCAGGGAGGTTCAGTCGCGCTGGTCAACAACAAAATTGTTTATAAGTCGAAGCAAGGGTTTTATGGTCAGGATACGGTTTGGTATGTCATAAGAGATTCCTTGGGTCGTAAAAACTTTAGCCAGGTAGATATTACCGTATTTGGATCAGGCTCTTCGGCTTATCCGGTGGCCATTGCTGACTGGTCAACAACGCGGCGTGATACTCCTGTAGGTATAAATGTATTGGCGAATGACATTGGAAGTGGTTTGCGTATCAACGAGGTGAATCGATACTCAGTTAATGGAGCAACCATTGTCATCAATAATAATCAGGTGAGGTACACGCCTAAGACTGGCTATACCGGCAACGATAGTTTCTGGTATTCATTTAAGGACGAGCGCGGAAGAACGAACTCAGCCAAAGTGACGGTTTACGTCAACAACTAGTGTTATCTAAGATATAAGGTTAAAGGGTGCTACATCGGGAGCTAATGGAGTTATTCTAATGATGGGTAGTCCACCGGAAATAGTCAGGAAAAGTAGGAATCCATTACAATCGGTTCATCCTTTGATCGCCTAAATTATGCCATAAGTATTCTATGTGGTAGCTCATAGTAACGAATGATGATGTTTATAGTCGTATCTAATTCAGGTATTTGTGATGCGATTAATAAGACGTCTAGGTTTTGTTGCTATATCTAGTATATTAATGATGCTTCAGGCTCAGGCTGCCCCTCAGGATGAAGGTAGTTGGAGCCCTGTTGTCGACTGGCCAATCATTGCAATCCATTCAGTACTGACCCCTCAGGGAAAGGTGATGAACTTTGGTACGGATGAAAATGGCTTGCAAGGGGCTCAATTCTCATATGATGTATGGGATCCTGCGCTGGGTACAGGGGCTAATTCACATAATACGTTGCCGAATACATTGGGTGTCGACTCATTCTGCAGCGCTGCGATAATAATGCCTGAAACAGGCAATATCCTGATGGCAGGTGGTGATAACCGGCCTAATGGAGGTACTAATCGGGGTATTAATGATGCTCCCATTTTTAATCCACAAACCAATGCCTTAACTCGCGCGGCGGACATGAACTCTGCCCGCTGGTACCCAACTTCAACGATGTTGGCGAATGGTGATATTTTGCTAAGTGGTGGGATCGATGCTGCGGGTCAAACGGTGCCAACGCCCGAAGTTTACTCACCAGCTACCAACCAATGGCGCTCGTTATTAGGGATATCAACAGCAGATTTTTCTTACTTTTATCCTCGTCAGTGGCTTGCGCCCAATGGGCTTGTATTTGGCTATACCAATGATACGAGAATGTATTATATGAATCCCAATGGGAACGGAAGTTTGCAGGACTTGGGAAGGCTAAGCGCAGATGGAAACTCCGCTCAGGGTACAGCGGTAATGTATCAGCCAGGAAAAATCCTACAGGTGGGTGGCAGCGGTGTGGTCCCGAATAATGCTGCAATCATTGACATCAACGGCACGGTTCCATCGGTACGTAATATCAATAAACCAGCTGAAACCGGACGTGTTTGGGTCGAGTCTGTCGTACTGCCGACGGGAAAAGTTATGATTGTGGGTGGGTCAGCAGAGGATAATCAGTTAGTTGACACATCATTCAGACCTGAAATCTGGGATCCGGTAACTGAAAACTGGAAGCTTATGGTTCCTTCAGTCAAAGCGCGCCTCTATCATTCAACGGCGTTACTATTAAAAGATGGGCGAGTTCTGGTCGCTGGTGGTGGAGCACCAGGGCCGCAAGTCAATACCAACGCTGAGATCTTCTCACCTCCTTATTTATTTAATAACTCAGGTCAAGTGGCTTCACGCCCGAATATTGTTAGCGCCCCTGACGAGGCACCGTACGGCAGTAAAGCAGCCGTCAGGCATGACCCAAACGATATCATCACCCGGGTCACCTTAATTAAAACCGGTGCTGTGACTCACTCATTTAATATGGAACAACGTTTTCTTGAGTTGGATTTTGAAGACATCAATAACGGCGTTAGAGTGACTTTGCCAGACTCTGCAAACATAGCCCCTCCGGGTTATTACTTACTACACTTGATTAATAATAAAGGGGTGCCTTCTGAAGCGCATATTATTCGGATTTCAAGTACCGCCCAGTTGAATATTGGTCCATATCCGATTGCAATTGCGGATACTGCAACCGCTACATCGGGGACCGCTATCACTATTGATGTGCTCGCTAATGATACGGGGAACGGCAAAGGGTTGGTCGTTGTTAATCGATATTCTCGGGAAGGGGGGACCGTTAGCCTCAGTGAGAATAAGACGGTATATACACCAAGGGCAGGTTTCAGCGGAACGGATACTTTCTGGTATTCAATGGAAGATGACCAAGGCCGAACCAATTCTGCAAAGGTGACGATATCCGTTACACCCAATGTATACCCATCTGCCACGCCGGATAATGTAAGCACCACTGGTAGTGGAAGTATCACTATTGATGCGCTTGCTAACGATAGTGGTTCTGGGTTGACGCTCAATACGCCGAACCCATGGTCCCAGAAGGGTGGAAATGTCGCCTTATCTAATAATAAAGTCACTTACAAACCCAAGGCCGGATTTAATGGAGAGGATAAAATTTGGTACTCCTTACAGGACAATCAGGGGCGTTCTAACAATAGTGTTATTAACATTATGGTGAGCGGTAACAATGATCCCGGCACTGCCTTCCCAACAGCAACCCAAGATAATGTAACAACAACGACAGGCTCGACGACTACTATTGATGTGCTGGCTAATGACACCGGTAGTGGACTGGTTTTAAATGCTCCAAACCCTTGGTCACTAAAGGGTGGCACGGTGTCCTTAGTGAGTAACAAACTTGTGTATACGTCGAAAGCGGGATTCACTGGTAGCGACAACATTTGGTATGCGTTCCGTGACTCGCTGGGCCGGTCCAATAATGGTCAAGTTAACATTACCGTGACGAGTGGAAACGCTTTTCCAGTGGCTAACCCAGATAGTTTCACTACTGCGCGTAACACCGCCAAGCTATTGGATGTTTTAGCTAATGACACTGGCAGTAGTATTGTGTTCGATACCTTATACGCATACTCAGCAAAGGGAGGTACGACATCTAGAGCTAATGGCAAAGTACTGTATACCCCAAAAACAAACTTTAGTGGGGAAGATAACTTTTGGTACGTGATGATTGACTCTCAGGGGCGCAAGAATAGTGCCCAGGTGATAGTCAATGTAACGCCTTAGGGCACGTAAGTTAGGTTGGTCTAGGATGTTTTTAGACGCATCAAAATTTACCTAACCGGTGGAAGATGATTCGCCACCGATGAACCGCCTTTAATCATTTAATCTGTGCCTCAGGGTAAATTGAGTCAGGCATTAATCTCTGAATGTGAGTAATTTTAATAACAAATTCAAATAAAAGAGATATTGCAATGCGTATCATTAAATTACTAGGGGTAGCGACAGCTTTTCTTCTAACTCTTGCTCAGGTCCAGGCAGCGCCTCAGGACGAGGGTCGCTGGACACCGGTTCTCGATTGGCCGACGATCGCCATACACTCTGTGCTAACCCCTCAGGGTAAAGTGATGAACTTTGGA
>CALAJG010000034.1 GCA_937923375.1 uncultured Leucothrix sp. | reverse complement strand
AATGTGGCTAATCGTCAAGGCACGTCAATGGCACGATGTGGTGCTGTTAAACGCCACGGTTAATCAGGATATTGTCGGTGCTGATTTTGCTGAAATTGGCCGCATGCGCGGGGTAGATCCATATGATGCGGTGTTCGATATCTTAATCGAAGAAGGCGAAAACATGATGGGTTGTATCTGGTCATCCCGTTCTTTTCGTGAAAGTGATCTGGATCTTTGTTTGCAGCAGCCGGAGTGTGCCGTGATTTCGGATACCGTGGCGACGGCCAATGAGGGTGTGCTGAAAGATCATATCGGCTCTTTGTCAGGTTACGGCTGGGCGGCGCGCTTCCTGCAGCACTATGTGCGTGATCGTAGGGTATTAGATTTGGCAGAGGGCATTGCCAAGATTACGTCTATTCCGGCAAAGCGATTAGGGCTGAAAAAGCGAGGTGAGTTGAAAACGGGTTATCACGCGGATATTTGTGTGTTTGATCAGGCGAGTATTGCGAGTAATGCGACGGCTAAGCATCCTAGGCGGTATGCGTCGGGGATTGCGCATGTGCTGGTGAATGGTGAGTTGTCGATGCGGGATGGAGTAAGGACGGCGGCTAGTCCTGGCGAGGTTTTGCGGGAGTTTCAGGTGTGAATATAACAACCAGTCCTTCTTTTACCTCCGGAGGAGCTGCTGAAACGACCCCACGCTTGCCAACCATCTGTAGCGTTTTTAAATCCCCATTCAGGTCTTTAACAAAGCCTTTGGCGCGAACCAAACCGGGATAATCATTAAATAATGACTCGATAAATAACTGAGGATCAACGGCTTCATCCATCGGCAAACTATGTGTTTCAAAGCAGGCTGGATGATCAGGCAGCTGCGGACTCTCAGAATCGAAACTCCACATAAAATCCTGCAAGACAATCGCAGGCGACACAACAGAGTCTCTTGTATCCACAACCTGCGCACCATTCGCCAGACTCATTAACCCGTTACGGGTGTTAACAAGTTCTTCGGCCGAGACCAAGTCTGTCTTATTAAGCAAAACAATATCTGCATCGTTAAGCTGCCTGATAATTGTATCGGCCATAAACTTATCTGTCGCGCGATGTTGCACCGTTTCGGCATCAGCGAGAACCACTACGCCATCAATCGAAAAATCGGGCAGTAGCGAGAGGGTGCTGGCAATCGAGCCCGGCAACGCAACCCCACTTGCTTCCAGGATGACGTTGTGAGGGCGTGGACTTAGCTCGGCGAGTTTACTCATCGCCTCCATGAGATCACTACCAAAGCTACAGCAAACGCAGCCGCCAGCCAGTGAAATCAGCTCATCACCTTCAGCTTCAATCAAGTCCTCATCAATGGGTAATTCGCCGAATTCATTCACCATAATGGCGAGGCGCTTACCGCCAGCATTGCGCAATAGATGGTTTACCAGCGTGGTTTTACCCGAGCCTAAGTAACCACCGATCACGGTGACCGGTATGGGGCTAGGATTGTTCATTTGCGGCAAACACCTTCCCACCAAGCATCGTTCCCCAGACTTTGACGTCTTTAAGCTTGTCTGCACCAACGGTTTCAGGATCATCTTCCAGGATTGCCAGGTCAGCCCGTTTACCTGTTTCGATAGAGCCAACTTCACCATCCAATTTCAAGGTATAGGCAGCCCCTAGCGTAATTGCGTACAACGCTTGGTCCACTGCAATACGCTCTGATTCACCTTGGATCCGACCGGATGCCGTCAGACGATTCACCGCACACCAAGCTGTAAAGAGTGGCGCAAGTGGCGTTATCGGCGCATCAGAATGTATCGCCGTCGGTATGCCGAGTTTCAAGGCCGTTGCGCAGGCATTCATTCTTAACGCTCTTTCAGGACCCACTGTCAGTTTGTAGTGCTCATCGCCCCAGTAGAAGTGATGGTTAGCAAAGAAATTCACGCAAAAACCTAGCTTTGAAATACGTCTCAGTTGGGCGGTGTCGGCTAGCTGGCAATGTTGAATAGTGAAGCGATGATCAGGTGCCGGTTGCTCAAGCAAACATTTTTCCATCGTATCAATGAGAAGCTCGGTGGCTTCGTCGCCATTGGTGTGGATGTGCACTTGTAAATCGTGCTTGAGGCTGCTGCTTAAAATTTCGTGTAACTGTTCTGGTGAGATGTACCAAAGTCCATTAGGCTCACCATTATAGTATCCGGGCGCTCGCATACGGGCTGAGAATCCTTGAATTGACCCATCAGTAATGACCTTAATTTTACCCAGACGCAGCTTTTCGGTGCTCTGTGGTTTGATCGCTATGGCACGTGCAATCAGGTCTTTAGGGGTCACACCGATATGGAAGATCAATGAAACAACGCGGGCAGGGTAGTCATCACGCGACGTGACCTCGTGCATCATGCTGATAATGTCATCTGGAAGGCGAGCCGCCAGATCCGTCGCTGTGGTTACACCGGCACGAACACAGAGCTTACTGAAGTTGATCAGTCCGGCTTCGTCACAGGACAGAAAGTCTTGACTGAAACCGACATGAGGGGTGGCTAATCCCATGACTTCAGGGCCTTTCAACTCGCCTGTTGGAAAGCCGTCTTCCCCCAAGGGAATGCCAGGGTTGTCGATGCCCTGTCGTAATAATCCCGCAAGCTCCAGGGCTTTGCTGTTGACATTAATGATGTGGCACGAAGCATGTAACAAGCCAATCGGCCGGGTCGAGGATACCTCATCGAGATGTTGTCGCGCTACCCGCTCGCCGTCGAAGTAGATAGGGTCGAGCGACCAACCGGGTAAGGGAGTATCGGTTGGCAAAGTTGCTTCGACCGTCTTCAAACGATCAATCACTTCGGGGATGCTTTTAACACCAGACCACACTTTGCCATTCGGATCCATTCGATCGAAATAGCCGACATAGGTAAACGCCCAAAGAGTGCCTTCCATGGCATGGCTATGCCCTTCAACAAATCCCGGCATAATGGTTTTATCAGCAAACCGCTGGTCGAGTTCGTATTCACCCCAACCCTCAAGTTCTTCCAAGGTACCTGCACCTAGAATAATGCCGTCTCTAACCGCCACATGGGTCGCATGAGGACGGGCAGGGTTCATGGTGATAACTTTTTTCGCTTGATAAATAGTGTTCATCCCATCCTCTCGATATGTATTGTTGTTTGATTCCTCAGCTGTGATTAGTGTGCAATAAATTATTGCCTAAATAAAGGGATCATAGTGGGACGGGAGAGTGTTCCACCTTGCCCTTTGGTCGTAAAAACTGTGCCAAAGAACTTTTACAGGGAGGCCTGTTTATTAATACTTATATAACGTCTCCTACATGAATAACAGTTTACGTTAAGGATGATAGGGTGCACTCAATTAAAAAAATAGTTGCAGCAGGAACAGTTTTCGCTCTGCTAACCGCTCAGTCTTACGCCGCGCCTCAGGATGATGGAAGTTGGACGTCCGTTTTAGATTGGCCGACGATTGCCATTCATGCCGTGGTGACGCCGCAAGGCAAGGTGTTGACGTTTGGAACCGATGAAAATGGTGTCCAAGGGGCGCAGTTTTTTTACGACGTTTGGGACCCGAAGCTTGGTAACGGGGCTAACTCCCACAACACGCTGACTAATACCTTGGGAGTCGACTCGTTTTGTAGTGCGGCTGTCGTGATGCCAGAGACTGGGAATATCCTGATGGCAGGCGGCGACGACCGCCCCAACGGCAATGTGAATAGGGGTATTAATGATGCGCCTATTTTTAATACACAAAACAATAATTTAAGCCGCGCCGCCAATATGGGTTCGGCTCGCTGGTATCCCACCTCAACGGTGTTGACTAACGGTGATATCTTATTATCAGGTGGAAGAGATGGGCAAAATCGCGCGGTTAATACGCCTGAAGTGTACTCACCAGCAACCAATAAATGGCGTTCGTTACTAGGGATCTCGACACAGGGTTATTCATATGTTTTTCCGCGTCATTGGGTTGCTCCTAATGGGCTGATCTTTGGCTATACCGATGATAAGAAGATGTATTACATGAATACTGCCGGCAATGGGAGCCTGCAAGATTTAGGAACTCTAGATATAGTAGGGAGCCCTTATCGTTCCAGTGCTGTCATGTATCAGCCTGGCAAGATATTGCAGGTAGGAGGTAATGGTGCACTCACTAATGGCACTGAAATTATCGATATCAACGGCGCGACACCCACGGTGCGTGCTGTTGCAAGGCCCTCTGAGGCCGGACGCGTTTGGGTGGATTCAGTGGTACTGCCTAACGGTAAGGTAATGATAGTGGGTGGTTCAGTCGCTGATAATGCGCTGAATGGAGAATCGCTTCGTCCTGAAATATGGGATCCGGCAACAGAAGCTTGGTCACTCATGTCTGCTTCGGTAAAAGCACGACTCTATCACTCGACTGCAGTGTTGCTAGAAGACGGTCGGGTCTTGGTCGCGGGTGGGGGTGCCCCCGGCCCACAGGTTAATACAAACGCTGAAATCTTTACTCCGCCTTATCTCTATAACAATTCAGGACAGCTGGCTGCACGCCCCACCATAGTGAGTGCACCCGATGAAGCTCCGTATGGCAGCAAGGTAGCCGTCAGGCACAATGCTAGTGACGTAATAACTCGCGTTACTTTAGTGAAAACGGGTGCGGTTACACACTCATTCAACATGGATCAGCGATTCATTGAACTGGACTTTAAGGATATTAATAACGGCGTCAGCGCAACGTTGCCTGCTACTTCTAGCATCGCGCCTCCGGGTTTTTATATGATGTACCTGATAAATAATAAAGGGGTACCCTCTGAAGCGAAAATGATCCGAATCTCGAGTACCGCCACGCTGAATATTGGTCCCTTTCCAGTGGCATTAGCAGATACCGGCACCTCGTTGCTGAGTGCCACTATTACGCTTGATGTACTGGCTAATGATACGGGTAACGGAAAAGGTCTGGTTGAGGTCAACCAGTACACTCAGCAGGGTGGCACGACGTCCATCTCAGGAAACAAAATTGTCTATAAGCCTAAAGCCAGCTTCAGTGGAACTGATGTGTTCTGGTACGTGATGGAAGATGATCAGGGACGCACTAACTCGGCAAAAGTCACCATTACCGTTACATCGTCGGGTGGCGGTAACGTTTATCCAACGGCTACTCCTGACAATGTGAATGCGACAGGCAGTGGCACTATCACAATTGATGCGTTGGCTAACGATACCGGGAATGGATTGACGCTCAATGCGCCGAATCCCTGGTCACAAAAAGGCGGCAGTGTTGCGCTGGTTAGTAACAAAATCACCTACAAACCTAAAGCGGGTTTTAATGGCACGGACAAAATTTGGTACACCTTTAAAGATTCTCAAGGTCGCTCCAATAGCGGT
>CALAJG010000033.1 GCA_937923375.1 uncultured Leucothrix sp. | reverse complement strand
TTGCTTTTCCTATAAATAGCTTCAGGCCCGACACTTCCGATTCAGTAAGCCTTTGGGTAGCTTTATCTGCTTTAAGATCCTCTAAGTATTGGTCAAATCGAGAAGCTTTATATTTTAAAGTTGCCTCATAAGCAGCCAACGATTTACCAAGGTTTGAGAAAATTCTATTGATACGTCGCTTGGATTCGGTGGGCAGTCCTTTCCAGGTTTTTAAGCCTAACAAATCCCGGTTAGGGCTGGCATTGTCAGGCCATGTAGCTATTTCAGCAGAATCAGGAACTTCCGCAAAACCTACTTTTTTATACAGCAACTGATATTCGGGATCCCGAAAAACAATTTTGAGTAACTTGGTTCGGCTCAGATTATGTTCCGTACTATCCTCAAAAGGCTCCAGAGCCTGAGCCCACAGACTGTCCTTTCTCCCATCCCAAAAAAACCATTTCTGATAAGAGACACCCAATAAGGACGGCGTATTGCGTTTGCCTCTTTGTTTGCCGCTAGCAACTCGTAGGCCGTCACTAAACTCCCGATTCGGCTGATGGCAGACAGAACAGGAGATGTTTCCTGAATCGCTTAACCTTGCATCAAAAAACAACTTCGACCCCAAGGCAACGGCCTTGGGGTTGGTTTGGTAACTATTACTGAGGTCAATCGCATTTTCAGGCAATTGGCGAATCGATAAACTCAGCAATAACTGTCTTTCCTGAGGGCTCCAGATAGGATCGCTTACAAGGTTTTGCTTACTGGCAGCATCAATCTTATCGCAGGCTGTAAGCGAACAGGCAACAAGCAACACCACCAGCACAACAATAAGTGGCTGCATTTTTTTGTGTTTGATCTGCGGCAGCATCGTTAGATTGCTAGCTTAAAGATGGTTTGGTCCGTTTGCTGATTTGCTGAGATCCTGAACCCAATGACCCAGTCCCCTGGCATACTAAACTCTAAACCTTCGATTTCGTATCGTCCCGAGGCATCAATAGAACTGATTTTAGGTGAGGTTGGCAACCCATGCCCATGCATTTTCATTCCACCCTCAATTGAAACCTTTGCATCAGAGATCTCTTTATCACCCTGCTTTATCTGAAGCTGGCAAGACTGAAAATCTCCAACATAAGGTTTTTTAAGGCAGCTAAAAATCACGGTAAATATTTGTTTTTCGGTAAGTTGTGAGACTGTCCAGTGATCGCTCGTATCTTTTGAGGTAGCCTGATCGGATGACTTTCTATTTCCTGACTCTTGATGCTTATGAGCTGAAACCTGATCTGAATCACACGAAAATAAAAACTGGGTAGAAATAAGACAACCAAGGATCTTAAGAGATAATGATTTTTTAATAGTCATCACATGTTTTATCTAATTATTTTTATTAATAGCAATTATACGCTGCATTTTTCTAAATCGGCAAACCTTTGCACTAAGATATCCCGCCAAAGACGGCGGGATATTGAATTGCCCAATGTCAAGGCGTCACATTAATAGTTACCTGTGCACTATTCTTGCGTCCCTGCGAGTCGACTACCACATACCAGAAGTTATCAGGCCCGGTAAAACCAGCCTTCGGAGTGTAGGAGACGGCGGTGCCATTAACTTTAGTGGTTCTACCACCTTGCGCAGTATATTCATATAAGGTGTCAATCGCTAAACCACTAGGCGTATCATTTGAGAGCACATTCAGCGTTCTAGTAGTGTTACTTGCCACAGTATAGCTGTCGCTATTTGCTATAGGAAAGGGTGCAACAGAAACCCCTCCGCTAACATTAATCGTCACTACACTCCAAGCTTGACGCCCTTCAACATCTTCAAAGGTATACCAAATTTTATCTTCACCATTGTAGGAAGACTTGGCTGTATACCGTAACTTATTGTTTGCCAGTGCAACACTGCCTCCCTTTAGAGACCATGGGTTAGGTGCGATCAGGACTAAGCCATTGCCAATATCATTAGCTAATACGTCAATTGTCTTTAACACCCCAGCCGTTGCCGAAATAGTATCAGCATTCCCAACTGGAAAAGGATTTGCAACAGTACCATTATTGGTAACATTAATTGTAATCACACTCCAAGCTTCACGTCCTTGCGAATCCTTGAGGCTGTACCAAATTTTATCCGTGCCATTGAAGCCAGGTTTTGCTGTGTAGGCAATTCTGTTATTGGAAAGTGATACCTGCCCACCTTTCCATGACCACGGGTTAGGTGCAATCAATGTTAAGCCGCTGCCGGTATCATTAGACAAAGCATTGATAACGATACGATCGCCAGAGGCATTGACACTATCTGGGTTGGCAACTGGTGGTGCATTAATAACAGCCGCAACTCCTATCGGATTTTTAGCATGCCAGTCGCGTGGGATGATTTCAAAATGGTTGCTGTGTGCATCCATTTTTGGGTAATCTTCTGAGCGCGGGATGTGATAAAACGAAATGCCGACCCATGTAATTAAATCTTGTCCAGATAGGCTTTGGCCATTGACGAATCTATCAAGGCTGTCAGCACAACCGCTATTGATACGGCTATTATGTGAGGCAATTTGCTCGCAGGAATTAGCCCGTGTTACGTAAAAGTCGTTGTAGGTAAAAGCCTCATTCGCAGGGCCAACTTCTCGATGCCCAGCTTCCGACAACCTGATTTCATAACCCATTAAATGATTTTTAGCGTTTCGCTGACTTCCATCACTAATCATCCAAGAGCGCATCTTGGATGGCGAAAGCGAGCGGGCGGCTTCAGAGGTAAATGTAGTCATCACTCGCGTTCTTTTACCACCGGAGGAGTTATAGTTAATTTCTTTAACTACATCATTTGTTGCTGTGCCGTTAAGATCAAAATCTAATCTCCAAAAATAGTTATGCATGTGAGACACACCTATTCTTGAACCATCGAGTAACCACCCGTGCTGTGGAGATGAGTTATTGAGACGTTGCAAGGCTCCCGTGGCCAGCATTGATGGTTCCATCCTACCATCATCATAAAATAACCATTGTGGTATATAAACGTATGCGCCCACTTTAGAAATACTAAATACCTTCAGGACGTTTGCCTCATCCACATTGGTACTACTTCTATATGCTGCTCCCTTTTTTTGCACCTGAGTGCAAACTGCATTTTTTGTTCCATATTGGCGGAGGGTTCCTCCAGGGCATTCGGACGCTGTTAAACTTCTTAAATAACCTGCCCCCAAGCCGTAGTCAGAAACGTCATGATAACGAGCGCCATTATCGTCATATGGCACATGGATCTGGGCAATCGCCGCATCCATTAGCACCATACGTCGAGTGCCGTTTTTTGGTGTGTAGTAAATATGATGATACCGAATCCCATGATTATCATCTTGGGTCCAACACATATCCCAGCGAGCACCGCTAGCCAGCGTCTCATCAATTGAGTAGGCGTCTGTGCAATGCTGTGCAGCTTGTACGTTCCCCATACTGAGCAATATTGCACACACTGAAACTAGTTTGAGTAAGTATTTTTTTATGAATAATTTAATCATCAGTCCGATCCGGAATATAGAACGTTTATAGAGGATTTACAGCGTGCCAATCTCTTGGCAATAGTTTGAATGTGTTCCAGCGCATGCCAATGACATTGTCATCTTCATCCCGCGGTAAATGGTGGTAACTTATCCGGTTCCAAAGCACTACATCACCAGAATTAATCGCTTCTCCATTTGTGTAGGAATTAACACCCCAACCGCAACCATTAGCAACGCTATTGTCGGCAGCGAAACGTTCACAGGCATTATATTTTGTAAGGTAAATGTCTTTGTTCATCCAAACTTCGTTATTTGAACCGGTTGTTTGATGGTCGTAGTTAAGCATGACAAGCTCGTAAGAAATCGGAGCAAAACCATTGGTCTCAGAACCATCGCGAACCCTCCAGAAACGTTTCACTTCCGGGCTGAAATTTCGCCCTGTTTCAGACGTAATAGTGGAGATTGATTTGCTACGCTTTGTGCGATCAGCATTTAATGAAGAGGTAATCTGTTCAATGACATCGTTGCTACTGTTACTGCCAAGATCAAAATCCATCCGCCAGAAATAGTTGTCCACGAAACCAATGCCAACTTCGCCATTTTGTTGGATAGGCCAACCAAAACTAGCATTAGTGCCTGTCTTATCTAAGCTACCGCTTAAACCCACTTTAGGCTGTATAGTTCCGTTTTCTTTGAATAGCCATTCTACGGTATAGCTGTATTCACCAATCTGGGAAGCACTAAGCAATGACAAGTCGACGCCGCTGACGCCTGCACTCGTGCCTCTTTTATATATAATACCAGCATCTTTTTGGCTTTGGCATAACACTGGCTTACCACCCGAATTGCGCAATTGCCCACCACTACATTCACTGCTTGTCAAACGGATAAAATTATTTCCGCCTAACCCAGATGACGTAACCAGAAACCTGACTGGGCTTCCATCATCATAATTTCGTTGAATTTGTGACAATGACATCTCACCCATGACACGACGAAGTGCCTGCCCGGGTGCGGCGTATCGGATATTAGATAAAACGATTCCTTCTTTATCGCGTGCTTCCCAACACATCGACCATGTAGAACCAGTCGACAGAGTACTTGTAATGGTCTGACCTGTAGGACAAACCGGATTTCCAGGGCGTGCTTCAGCCGATGAAAATGAAACAACTAAGGCTAAAACTGAAACCACTGAAAGCGCTTTATTGAGTAGAAAGTTCATAATATATCCTCTAGTAACCCAAGCGCTGTGTAACGACACCAGCCGATAGATTTACGATTGGGCTGACTTCAAATACAATATTTTCGTGGGTGTATAATAAAAGTTGAGCACAGCGTTTAGCGCCACAAGACTTTGATGCGGTGTTTACTACATTTGGCATACTGTCAGCAAAAAAGGTAAATGCTTTGTATTGAAGCTGATCAATAGAAGTCAGGGTTCCGCCGGTAAGGCGTGTAAACTCAGCATTTAAAATGCTGCGTTCCTCGTCATCCTGAAACACAATTTCTATCGCTCGTTTTATTTCGCTGGCAACCATCGGAGGCTGCATATTTCGCGTGCGTTTCGTCGAAATAACCTGATTATTATCAAGATCAATTACTGCGGTAATCAACTCATCAGTGCTGTAGTCATAGGCTGTAGAGTCAGCCCAGCGTTTGTTATCAGACATTTCTGATTTGCTGAAGCGATGCGGCTGTACCCGAAGAAACTCCACGGTAGGAGCTGGGGTCGTAGTTTCCGCCTGCAGCTGTCTATTTACGGTATTGGTACTGCGACGTGCAATAGCAGCGTTTGCAGTCGCTAAGCCTTGCATTGCCATTGTTTTTGCCCGACTAACTTCATCCTCAGATACAGGATCCAAAACCCGGGCGTTTGCAGTATTCGTAAGTAATGCGACAAACAGAGACAGTGTTATCAACGATATTTTATTTTCCATCATGTTCTGGGCGAAGGCCCAGCCTCACAAATTTACTTGGTCTGTGAGATGATGTTTATTGATATTGATATCGATGTATTGTTCAGGATGGATTAATGGACGGGAGGTGCTGATAAGTGGGTAGATTCTTTCCATTTCAACCAAAGAATAGCAAACAGCATAATGGTGATAGCTGGCAGTACACCCATATTTACCGACTGCCAACCAAAGTGGTGTTGTAAATAGCCAGCAAACAGTGAGGCTGAGGCAACCGTAGAGAAAACAATAAAGTCATTGGTTGCCTGTGCCTTAGCTTTTTCTGGTGGCAAATAGGCGTCAGTTAATAAGGTCGTGCCACCAATAAATAAGAAGTTCCAACTCAAACCAAGCCAAACTAATCCAAACCAAAAATGCCAAACCGTCGTCCCTAGCAAATTCGTAATAACCGCAAGATAGGCAAAGATAACCCCCGATAACAATATACTCAGAATACCGAAACGTTTGATCAAGCTTCCAGTAAAGAACGAAGGTGCAAACATAGCCAATACATGCCACTGGATGACGAATGCAGTGTCATCTAAGGCATGCAGGTTATGCTTCATTGCCAGTGGTGTTGCGGTCATTACCAAAGACATCACCGCATAGCCAAACATACTGCAAATCACAGCGACCAGAAACTTGGGTTGCTTAAATAGTTCTACTACACTGCGCGTGTGTTGTTTCGACTGGTGAACTTCAGCTGGCGGCAGCTTTATAAAAAATAGCACTACCATCATTAAACAATAGATCAAAGCCACATAAACATAAGCACCTGCATAGATAGAGCTTTCAAAAATAGGCTTACCAAGCTTAGCCAGATTCGGGCCAACTAACGCCGCAATGACGCCACCTGCCATCACATAAGAAATGGCTTTGCTCTTGATGCTTGCATCCGCAATATCAACTGCGGCAAAGCGAAAATAATTGCCGAAACCGTTAAAGATACCTACGCATGCGGTAGCAGCAACAAACACCCAAAAGTTACCGTTCAAAATTGCCCATATGGCCAGCAGCCCACCCGCCAAGCCAATGATAGATGCCAAATAAAAGCCTGCTTTTCTCCCCCAGCGCTTCATGATAAATGAGGCTGGAATACTGGTAAGCATCAACGCCAGAAACTGGAATGATAATGGCAAAGTGGCCAGCGATTTATCTTCTGCAAGACTGAATCCTACCAAGGCAGCAACAACAATAAGTAATGACGTAGCACTCATCATAAGTGCCTGACAGAGCGCCAGTAAATAGACTGAAAATGGCATCTTTGCAGTATCAGGTTTTAGCATAATCTTCAGCCTAGTATTGGATTTTGAAAATAGTACTCACCATAGGGGTATGCGATACTCGCGTCTAGATTTATTTACTCAATCCGTACTGCCCATTAAGCAAGGACTTATGAATGTCGCAAGCCTCAAGCAATCCCACCATGCGAGTAATCCAAAGAGCACTAATCAGCGTCTCTGACAAAGCAGGTATTGAAGAATTTGCCCGTCATCTTCATCAACACAACATTGAAATTCTCTCAACCGGTGGCACCGCTAAGCTATTGGCTGACGCCAATATTCCGGTGATTGAAGTGTCAGACTACACTGGTTTTCCTGAGATGATGGATGGACGGGTTAAGACACTGCACCCTAAAATTCATGGTGGAATTCTGGCACGTCGCGGACAAGACGATGCCGTTATGCAGCAGCATGATATTCCGGGTATAGATTTAATCGTGGTTAACCTATACCCATTTGAAGCGACCGTAGCCAAGCCGGACTGCTCGCTTGAGGATGCTATTGAAAACATTGATATTGGCGGGCCTACCATGGTGCGCGCTAGCGCGAAAAATCATGCTCATGTCACGATTGTAGTTGACCCAAATGACTATGATGATGTGGTTCAACAGCTAGCCGACAACTCTGGCGCTATTAGTGCTGATACCCGTTTTAAAATGGCGGTAAAAGCATTCGAACATACCGCCCGCTATGACGGCATGATATCTAACTACTTAGGAAAGATTGTTGAAAACGATAAGCCAGAAGGTTTTTCGACGACGTTCAATCAGCAGCTCCAGCTGAAACAAACCATGCGTTACGGTGAGAATCCACATCAACAGGCAGCCTTTTACGTAGAACCTAACAACACTCATGCATGCATTGCTTCTGCCACTCAACTTCAGGGTAAAGAGCTATCTTATAACAATATCGCCGATACGGACGCGGCATTAGAGTGTGTAAAACAGTTTGATGAGTCCCCGGCCTGCGTGATTGTAAAACACGCCAACCCTTGCGGCGTAGCCTCAGCCAATACTTTACTTGAAGCCTATAATAAAGCATTCCAAACCGATCCAGAATCAGCCTTCGGCGGGATCATCGCGTTCAATCAGCCACTGGATCCTGAAACCGCCCAAACCATTGTTGATCGACAGTTTTCAGAAGTTATTATTGCGCCCACTGTCATGGAAGGAGTGAGTGAAATTATCGCGGCTAAAAAGAACGTTCGCTTACTAACTTGTGGCAACTTTACCGAATCAGTAGCAATGCAAGATTACAAACGTGTTACCGGCGGTTTATTGGTTCAAGATAGCGACCAAGCACTCTATAAAGATTTACAAATTGTCTCTGCCAGAGCTCCTTCAGAAGAAGAAATGCGCGACATGCTGTTCGCCTGGAAGGTGGCTAAGTTCGTTAAATCAAACGCCATTGTTTATGCGAAAAACAACAGCACAGTAGGGGTAGGTGCCGGCCAGATGAGCAGGATTAACTCAGCAAGGATTGCCGGAATCAAAGCAGAACACGCAGGATTGACGGTGCCAGGCTCTGTTATGGCCTCAGACGCCTTTTTCCCTTTTAAGGATGGTATTGAAGCAGCCGCAGAAGCGGGTATTGCCGCCGTAATTCAACCCGGTGGATCGATGCGAGATGATGAAGTGATTGAAGCTGCCAATGCCGCAGGAATGGCGATGGTATTTACTGGAATGAGACACTTCAGGCATTAGCAAAAAAGTTACACTTTATTGTCAACCAATCAAGGGCCTTAACCGTTAACTTAGCGGAGTCTGGTATTGTATTGAGTTGAAAGTTCACGGGGTTTACCGTACCAGTATTCTATATGTTCTTTAAGCCGGGTATTTATCCGGCTTTTTTGTGCGCGAATCATAAATAACTGAGCTTATTACCCCTCATTTTTCGCCTAACCCTATAAGAGACGCAATTAACCAAATTTGCGGATCTAGGGCCACTCACCATGGTTGGCGCTGACTGCAACAAAACCTGGGGCAAGGATTGCCCAGGCTCTGGCTCCCCCGCATTTGGGATGAGCCATCTAAATAATCGCTTTTGCGATAATTTTAAGGCGACCATAGCTAAGCTAGGTCGCCTTTTTATTTATATAAAATTTCCTGTGACCAAACTTCAGCCACAGGAAACAAACCATCGTGCTACTTCAGCTGTGCTAGTGCCGCACTTCTAAAAATACGTTCCCCAACGTAGCTAGCCCCTTGCTTAGTAAGATGACCTCCATCAAACGAAATCAACTCACCTTTTGGCGTAAACACAGGACATGTTTTTTGTCCTTGTCCACAAATCAAGGCATATTGGTCAACAAACATATGTGGCGGTAAACGCTGTTTTAACTGCTGATTCGCCATTAAGAATTTCTGATTGATCGGGTTACGCAATGCTTTTCGCTTCTCTTCTGACATTCTCAAGTAGTGACGCAGAGAAATTTTACCAAAGCTCTTACGACCAAGCACAACCAGCTTTTGAGTTGCCGCAAGGTTTAGGTTTTTAATTGTTTGAGGTAGTTGTGATACTGCCCACTCACGCCATAGTGCAGCTATGATAACGACATCAGCTTTCTCAATCTGCTTTTGTGATTTACTAAGCGTTTCAACATTGGCACAAAAAGCCTTATCTCTGCTCTCAACACCAGATCGGGCAGGATCACCCAGAAATGGTTGGCATTTTGCAGGTATATGCCGCGTACGCACTTGGTAGCCCTTAAAATACTGGTGTTCATTCGCGCTGTTTACAAAATCCTGCGCCTGACTATCGCCAATAATTAACAACTTTTTGCGCGGATCATTTGGATTAAACGGTTTGTTCTGGAGCTTACCAAACTCAGCTCTAACGTATTGTTTATTGATCGCAGGGTTGGCCGCTTTAAGTAAATCCTGACTGCTTGCCTGTGCCGTGTTTAAAAGCACTACAGATGAGAATAAACCGAATGCAAGGCCCAACCCAAAACTCGAAGTATTTCGATTATTTTTCATATTTAACCCCCGTTATTGGAAAAGGAATGTGACTATATCGCAGTGATTGGGTTCGCCAAAGTGACAAATCTTTCATCGAAACCACCACCAAAGACGAACATTAGTCCTAAACCTATCAAAACTAAGCTACACAGCCCTGCCATCCACAAAATCTGTCTTTGACTTAACCAATTACGATTTCGAAAGGGTTTCTCCACCCAGCGCCAGCTTATATAAGCCATAATAAAGGCTAATAAGCTAAGGCCTAGAAGCATCGAAACACTAAGTTCTTCTAAACTACTCAGTCGAGCAAATACAAACAATGGCTGGTGCCAAAGATAAGCACTATAGGAAATCAGCCCTATTCCTACGATGAATGGTACTGACAGTAATTGACCTACTAACGTGTTTTTATCTGTAAACAAAATAATCAGTGCCGTGCCTAATACAGGTAGCAAGGCATACACACTTGGAAATGGAATGGTTTTGTCAAAAAATATAATTGAATAAACCAGCATCAGCAGGCCAAGTGCGCTAGCAATCTGCTTGATTAGCGGTGAAGGATCACGTGGCTGTTGCAGGTAAAAGGCACAAAACACACCGGCTAATAGCTCCCACATGCGAGAAGGGGCTAGAAAGAAATTTGCCTCGGGCGCATTACGCCAAGCCCATTCACAGAATAGGAAGCTCACAATAGCCACCACCGTTAAAACTAGCAGCCTTTTTGACTTAAGCATGGCGGCAGATGCAATCATAAATACCGGAAAGATCAAGTAGAACTGTTCTTCAACTGCAAGACTCCAGGTATGCAGCAGTGGAATAAACTCTGACGTCTGAGCGAAGTAATCGCTTTGCGTCCAGAACAGGATATTAGACGCAAACACACCCACCGAGGCGAGGCTTTTACCGTAATCTACCAGCTCGGCAGGCAGCAGCAAGTACCAAGCGGCTACCGTGCTGAGCAGTGTCACTAGCATCAGTGCCGGTAAGATACGCCGCGCTCGCCGCTCGTAAAAGCCCGTCAACGTGAAGCGTTCTTTTTGCTGTTCACTCAAGATAATCGAAGTAATTAAATAGCCGCTGATTACGAAGAAAATATCAACGCCTACGAAGCCGCCGCTAAATCCAGCGATGCCGGCATGAAATAATACAACGGGGATAACGGCAAGCGCTCTTAGTCCATCAATTTCAGCGCGATATTGCATCTTAAGGTTTCCATATTTAAGTTAGAGCTGCCAGTTGATAGGAGCCCGGCCAATTTTTTCCAGAAAGTCATTGGTTCTGGAGAACGGTTTGCTGCCAAAAAAGCCGCGATAAGCCGACAGTGGAGACGGGTGAACGCCTTTAATCACACAATGCTTTTCACCATCAATAAAGGCCGCTTTTTTCTGGGCATAGCTTCCCCAGAGAATAAAAACCA
>CALAJG010000032.1 GCA_937923375.1 uncultured Leucothrix sp. | reverse complement strand
ATCGTGAATTCAAGCTCTTTTTGATTATCATAAACCGTGTAGTAGTTTGCAACGCGACTGGCTGGAATTACCGTATTACGCTCTAGAATTGGGCTAAATAAGTCCCCTTGTACGCCGCTAACATCCGCTTCATTTAAGATTCCAGTGCCCAGAGTGTACGGCGACACATCAGTTAATACGATATCATCTAAGGCTTTATCTCGCGCCTTCAGCCCAGCTTGGATGGCAGCACCCATCGCGACAACTAAGTCAGGATCCAGATTGGCCATCGGCAAACGCCGAAACATTTTGGCAATCGCCGAGCGCACGCTTTGCATCCGCGTAGCGCCGCCTACCAAAATCACATCATCGAGGTCAGGCGGGCGTAAATTTGCATCACGAAGGGTTGCTTCGATGGGGTGTTGAATTCGCAGGAGCAGTTCCTGTGTCATTGAGTTAAATTGCTCACGCGTAATGACAACTGTCTCAGGCTGGGCGCCAATGATAGGGTCTATCCTTACGGACTCATCAGCATTAAACCGACGTTTCACAGACTCCATTTCAAGCTGTATTTTCTGTAAATCGCTGGGGCTTAGTTTACTACGCGATAAGTTGGATGCAGTGATGTAATGATCCACTAGAATATTGAGAAAATCCTCGCCACCCAAAAAATTATCGCCTGAAGAGGCACGGACTTCCAATACACCGGAGAAATACTCCATGATGGAAACGTCAAAAGTCCCCCCTCCTAAATCAAGCACCATAAACTGCAAGTTTTCTGGTTTTTCATGAAGGCCATAGGCGATAGCTGCGGCCGTTGGCTCATTGACCAAACGCTCAACATTCAGACCCGCCATTTCACCTGCCTGAATAGTAGCTTTGCGCTGTGTATCATTAAAATAAGCCGGTACACTGATCACCGCCTGGCTTATCTTTTCACCTAAGTGATTTTCAGCATCCTCTTTTAATCTAGACAGAACAAAACTGGACAACTCTACGGCGGTGTAGCCTTTACCATCAAGAATAACGGTCTTATTACTCCCCATGTAACGCTTGAAAACCTGCGCGGTCGATTTTGGATGCGTCACCGATCGCTCACGAGCCACCTGACCGACGTGTAATTTTTTCTTATCAATGTAAACGGCGGAAGGGGTTAATAACTCGCCTAACGCGTTGGGTATTAGTTCAACTTCTTCATTTCGCCAAACTGCACAAGCGCTATTAGTTGTACCTAGATCGATACCGAGAATTGTCATTATTGTTCACTGTCTTTATATTCGCTGATAGTAGAAGTATAGTAAAACATGTTTAACTTGCTAGAAAATTTGATTAAAACTTTAACAACTACCATCTTACCTTAAATCTAAAGCGGAGCTATTTTTTGTATTGGGCAAACGTTTTTCTATTTTTGCCATGAATATAATCTCCCACCTGAATTGGCGGATATTGCCTGGTTTGTTCAGCAAATTTTTTAAAATCTTGTGAGTCAATTATTGCATCCGGATCGGGATCAAAAAACACCGGCATTGAGAACCGCTCATTCCCGGAGCGATTGATCACACGGTGTCGGTTAGAGGCTAAATAACCATTCGTCCAACGATTCAATAGGTCCCCGATATTACTTACTAAAGTGCCCGGAATCGGTGGTGCTTCAACCCACTCCTGTGATTTGTTTAACACTTGCAAACCACCATTATTATCTTGATAGAGTAAGGTTAGCACACCAAAATCAGTATGTGCCGCCGCACCAAAACGCTCACTTTTTTCATCCTCATCACCCGCTTGAGGGTAGTAAACCAGCTGCCCACGACCGAGAGGAGAAGTGTAGCGCTTGGCAAAAAAGTCCGTTTCTTCGCCCAACCCACGAGCTATAGCTGACAGCACTCTGTGACCCACATCACAAACGGCTGTGTAATACGGAATAATGCCCGATTTTAGTGATGATTCATCTCTTGGCCACAGGTTGTCTGTTATCAAAGGAATAGTTTTGGATTTTGCCAACATTGCTGCTGACCAGTTTTCCGGGCCAAAAAAGAATATTTCTTTCAGATCATGCGTCTTGGCTTCCGAAAACTTCGCCATTCCCGGTGCCATCCAGCCTCGCTGGTGCTGGTTAACGGCTACTTTTGCTTTTTGGGCCTTTGGTAGCTTGAAGAATGCCTGACTTGAAGCTAAAGCCCTATCAATAGTTGATTGCTCTATACCGTGATTTTTAATATAGAAAAAACCAGTATTTAGCGCCGCTGAAATAAGCTGAGTAGCTACCACATCAATCTCATTGCGAAGTATTAAGGGTTCAAGATCAATGATCGGGATGTCTTCCAGTGACAATGCTTTAGCAGTTGCGTAATCCGCACTTTTTTTGTTCATTTCATTTCCTTTCTAAGAAACTACCCCATAAATACTTAATCAATTTTTTGGTGCTGCATAGGTTTAAAGAATGCTATTAGCATTCCGGCCACCACTAGAATCACTCCGACATATTCATAAAAATGCGACTCATAATCCAATAATATAGCAGCTACCACAGGCACAACAACCGGTGGCAATGCGCTGAACAATGTTCCTAACTGTGGCCCTAAAACAGCGATTGTTTTGCCGTAAAAGAAGATCGCCAAAATTCCAACAATCAGACCTTGGTAAAGTAATTGGATACCCAACATCGATGGGCTTGTTTCTGGTAAATCCCAAAACACTAAGTACCAGAGCAAAAATGGTGATGAGCCCAGACTCGTAAAAAAAGCAGCCTGTGCTGCCGGAATTTGCCAACGTTTTAAAAAAATCGCATACAAAGCCCATAGCGTAGCGCCTGCAAGGAAGCAAAGATCGCCCAGCAAGTAGCGCCAGGTCATTGAGGTACCTAACCAAACGGTGCCAATACCGCCAATAATTAACAGCAGAGCCAGCCAATGATCGCGACTAATCTCAGTACCGAGCAATGGTTTACTCATCAAGCCAACCAGTACCGGTGTCATGCCTAAAGAAATAGCGCCAGCATGGGTTACGGGTGCAAATTGTAGGCCTGCAATATTCACTAAACTAAACAGCACGCCTGCAAAGCAGCTCAAAGCAAATGCCTTTGTCCATGGGATGTGACCGCCTCGTGAGTAGTGCCACAGCATCCACGGCAAAGCAATGAGCAATCCCCCACCTATTCTCGCTGCAGTGAGGTCGATACTAGTCCACTGTTCCCGGATTCCCAGCATCGAGACTGAGGAGTGAGCGCCCCAAATAAGCGCGCAGATAAGACCCAGAATGATGGCGATAATTCGTTGGCTGTTCACATGGCAGCGGCTAACGCCCTAACCTTATCTTCATCCACTTCAATGCCTAACCCAGGGCCTGTTGGGACCATCACTTTTCCTTGCTCGAATTTGACAGG
>CALAJG010000031.1 GCA_937923375.1 uncultured Leucothrix sp. | reverse complement strand
AGCAGACCAGATTATACTGCGCAGCCACTGCAAGACTGGGCACAGTCGATACAGACAGAAAACAAGCTGAAGCTGAGCAAAAAACCAGGCGGTTATCTTTATTTTATAACAACCACGGCGCTTTCAATTTCAGCCACCGATATCAGGGCGCAGCGGCATGAGGGACGAAGTATTCGTTATCTGGTGCCCCATGCAGTTCATGATTATATTCAGCAACATAATTTATATAGAAATTAATAATGGAATTAGAAAAACTCGTTGAACTCACTCGCGAATCGCTTGATGAAATGAAAGCTACGGATATTCAGGTTATTGATATTCAAGGTAAATCATCAATGACTGATTTTGTGATATTAGCGTCTGGCACTTCCACGCGCCATGTTAAATCAATTGCCAATAACGTTCAGGTAAGAGCTAAAGAAGCTGGTGAAGAGCCTTTAGGTGCTGAAGGCGAACGCGAGGGCGAATGGTGCCTGGTCGATTTAAACTCGATCATCGTGCACATTATGCTGCCAGAAGTCAGGGACTTTTATAAATTGGAAAAAATCTGGGAACGTCCTGAAGTCGTTGAAAAAGTGGAAGCCGTCAGAGCGGCTGGTCAGGAATAATCCTGCATGCAGATTTATCTGCTGGCGGTCGGTACGCGCATGCCAGCTTGGGTTAAACAGGGTTATGATGAATATGCGCAGCGCATGCCGCCACATTGTAAGCTTGTGTTGAAAGAGATACTGCCAGAGAAACGTGGTAAAAATGTTAGGGCGTCGGACTTGCAGCAGCGTGAAGCGGAGAAAATTCGTCAAGCATTGCCTGCCAAGTGTCATATCGTGGCATTGGATGGTTTGGGCAAAATCTGGACCACTGAGAAGTTGGCAGAGCGTCTCGAAGATTGGATGATGCAGGGGCCTGATGTTGCGTTAATTGTCGGTGGCCCAGATGGATTAACCAAAGACTTAATCAACTCTGCCAATGAGCATTGGTCGTTATCGAACTTAACCTTTCCACATCCTATGGTTCGGGTAATAGTGGCTGAACAGCTGTACCGGGCATGGACTATTACGGAGAATCACCCTTATCATCGTGCAGGGTAAACACAGTTGCCGAAGCCGGGAAGACTATGAGTGCTGAGAGTTTGACAAATAAGTCAGATTACAAAGATCCAACCTTAGTGCTTGCCTCAGCGTCGCCACGGCGAGTTGAATTGCTGCACCAAATCGGCATATCACCTATCGTTCATCCTGTTGATATCGATGAGACTCCTGCACCTGACGAAATAGTTACTGACTTGGTCAAACGGCTTGCTAGAGAAAAAGCCCGTCAAGGTGCGGTGGAAACATCGGGTAAATTTCCGGTGCTCGGTTCTGATACTGTGGGCTTGTTGAATGGAAAGGTTTTACTAAAACCAGTCGATTATGCGGATGCAGAGTCCATGCTGATGAACATGTCAAATCGCTGGCATGAAATCCATACTGCAGTCGCGCTAATTCACGATGGTCAATTCTATGAGACTACGGCGATCAGTCGGGTTAAGTTTCGTGAGTTGTCCCCTCAGGAAATTACTGATTACTGGCAAACCGGCGAACCTCAGGACAAAGCAGGTGCCTATGCTGTTCAAGGCTTAGCGGCTGTCTTTATTGAACGTATTGAGGGCTCATACTCTGGTATCATGGGTTTGCCACTGTTTGAAACAGCCCAGTTAATTCGTGAGGCAGGACTGTCTTACTCTAGTATCATGAGCGGTGAATTGTGAGTACAGAAATCCTAATAAATGTCACCCCGCAAGAGTGCCGCGTTGCGCTTACTGAGAACGGTGCACTTGAAGAAGTCATGATTGAGCGTAACGCGCACCAGGGCATCGTCGGCAATATCTATCATGGTCGTGTCAGCCGGGTATTGCCGGGTATGGAAGCGGCGTTTATTGATATTGGCCAGCAGAAAGCTGCTTTTCTTCACGCCTCTGACCTATCCACTCAGCAAAAAGGCGACCTGATGGGCGACTCACTGCCCGAGGCTTTGCCACCACCTAAGATTAACCAGATACTGCAGGAAGGTAGTCGGGTTATGGTGCAGGTGGTAAAAGATCCACTGGGTACTAAAGGGGCTAGATTAACAACCTATGTGACGATTCCGTCCCGCTATATGGTACTGATGCCAGATACACCAACTATTGGCGTATCTAGCAAAATCGAATCTGATGAAGAAAGGGCTCGTCTAAAAAAGCTTGTTGCACAAGTGTGTGAAGATGAAGATCTTCCATTTGGTTTTATCGTTCGCACGGTGGCTGAAGGTGTTACTGAAAAAGCGCTGCGGGCTGACATGCGCTATCTCGGACGCGTTTGGGCCAAGGTTACTCAGCGGTCTAAAGCCTCTAAAAAAGTAGCGATGCTATATTCTGATTTACCCCTTGCCAAGCGTATCCTAAGGGATGCGGTCAGTCAGGACTTAGGAAAAATTCTGGTCGACTCCAGAGAAACGGTGACAGGACTGATTGAGTTCTGCCAATCGTATATTCCTGAGCTTGAATCCAAAATTGAACATTATCCTGGTGAGCGTCCGATATTTGATTTGCATGGAGTCGAGGACGACATTCAAAAAGCGTTGGACCGAAAAGTGCAGCTTAAGTCTGGCGGGTATTTGATTATTGATCAAACCGAGGCTATGACCACCATCGATGTCAATACGGGTGGGTATGTTGGTCACCGAAATCTTGAAGAAACGATTTTTAAAACCAACTTAGAAGCGGCACAAGGCATTGCTAAGCAGGTAAGGCTGCGCAATTTGGGTGGAATTATCATCCTTGATTTCATTGATATGGGAACAGAAGACCATAAAGCTGAAGTCATTCAGTCTTTAGAAAAAGCCCTGGAGCGTGACCCTTCAAAGACCGCAGTGAGTGGTGTTTCTTCGCTCGGCTTAGTCGAAATGACGCGTAAACGAACCCGAGAAAGCTTGTTGCAAACCTTGTGTGAGCCTTGTGCCGTTTGCAATGGACGAGGCTTTGTTAAGACATCTGTCACAGTGTGCTATGAAATTTTCAGGGAAATATCCCGGGAGTCTCGTCAGTTTAATGCTCGCGAGCTGCTAGTTCTGGCATCTCCTGATGTCATTGATTTGTTCTTGGACGAAGAGTCAGAGAGCCTGGCTGAGTTACAGGAGTTCATTAATACACCCATCCGTTTTCAGGTAGAGTCACTTTATACTCAGGAGCAGTTTGATGTGGTGCTACTTTAATCACACCGTACTATACTAATTTAATAGATTGTTACGTGCATAAGCACAAAGGCTAATAATATGAATCTAATGGATATAGCTGAAGCGAGCTTACTGGCACCTTATGAACTTGACACGAGTAAGCTGGATCGCGTGTTTGATCATTTGGTTGGCCCAAAAACCGATTTGGCTGATCTGTATTTTCAATCAAAACGCTCTGAAGGATGGGTGTTAGAAGACAGTATTATTAAGTCAGGCTCTTACAATATTAATCAGGGAGTAGGTGTTCGCGCCGTGAGTGGAGAAAAGAGTGGCTTTGCCTACTCTGATGAAATCAGTATGGAGGCGTTACTCGCGTCGGCAAAATCCGCATCGGCAATCAGTAAGGCTGGCCAGGATGGACGGGTGAAAAGCTGGCACCGTCAGGATGCCTTTAAGGCTTTGTACACACCTGAAAACCCTCTGGACACTCTGACTGAAGTCGAAAAAATAGCGCTGCTACAACTCGCTGACACCACTGCGCGCTCGGCAAGCCCCTACGTCGAACAAGTGATTGCCAACGTGGTTGCTTCGCACGACACGATATTAGTCGCTGACCACAATGGCCATTTGAGTGCTGACGTTCGGCCTATGGTACGCATGAGCGTGACAGTAATAATAGAGAAAGATGGTAAACGTGAAAGCGCAGGTTGCGGCGGCGGTGGCCGCTATGGTCTTAACTACTTTACGGAGGCTGACCGGATCAAAGGCTATGTAGATGAGGCGGTTAGGCAAGCATTGCTTAAGCTAGAGGCGGTAGATGCGCCGATGGGTGAGCAAGTCGTGGTGCTCGGTAATGGTTGGCCAGGGGTGCTGCTACACGAAGCAGTTGGGCATGGTTTGGAAGGTGATTTTAATCGCAAAGGCACTTCAGCATTTAGCGGAAGAGTCGGCGAACAGGTAGCCTCTAAAGGCGTGACCGTAGTTGATAATGGCACCATGGCTGATCGCCGGGGCTCACTTACTATTGATGATGAGGGTGTGCCAACGCAGTGTACGACTCTTATTGAAGATGGCGTGTTAAAAGGCTATATGCAGGATAAAATGAACGCAGGCCTGATGGGCGAAAAATCAACAGGTAATGGACGTCGTGAGTCCTATGATAGTTTGCCAATGCCGCGTATGACCAATACTTATATGTTGGGAGGGGAGCATGATCCGCAGGAAATATTAAGCTCGGTTAAAAACGGGCTTTATGCGGTTAATTTTGGTGGTGGCCAAGTTGATATCACCTCAGGAAAATTCGTATTTTCAGCCTCAGAAGCGTACCTGATAGAGGATGGAAAAGTGACCAAGCCCGTTAAAGGCGCAACCCTAATTGGCAACGGCCCTGAAATTATGAATCGCATCGGTATGATTGGAAATGATCTGGAGCTGGATGGCGGTATAGGGGTTTGCGGTAAGGCAGGTCAAAGCGTTCCGGTAGGGGTTGGACAGCCAACCTTGCGGGTCGATGGGATGACAGTTGGCGGGACGGCGGGCTAATCATGACAATTCAAAGCAAAAAAGATGATTTAATTGCGCTGACTCAGTTTGTTTTAGCGGAAGCTAAAAAACAGGGGGCGACCAGCGCTGAGGTAGGCATTAGTCGCGGCGATGGTTTATCGGTTGATGTAAGAATGGCCGAAATAGACAAGCTAGAGTATCACCGTGATCAAGGGATTGGCCTAACCGTTTATTTTGATAAAGCGCAGGGCGCAGCCAGCAGCGGTGACTTATCTGAAGCAGCCATTCGTGATGCGGTCCGGGCCGCTTGCAATATCGCCCGCTTTACATCAGAAGATGATTGTCTGGGCCTTGCTGATGCTGAGCTAATGGCAACCCATCTGCCAGATTTAGACTTGTACCACCCATGGGAGCTGTCTGCGGAAGAAGCGATCGAAACCGCCATCAGCTGTGAGCAGACGGCCAGAGACCATGACTCACGGATTACTAACAGTGATGGGGCCAGTCTCAGTACTTATAGCGGTCTAAATGCCTATGCCAATAGTCATGGTTTTGCTGCTGTGCGTGCTAGCAGTTCACATTCGCTGAGTTGCTCGGTAATAGCAAATGAAGCCAATGGGGAGGGTATGCAGCGGGATCATTGGTACACCAGTTCGCGGGTGGCAGGTCGTTTGGATAGTGCAGAGTCGGTGGGTCGAACTGCTGCTGAGAAGACACTAGAGCGATTGGATGCCCGGAAGCTAAGCAACCGGGAAGTACCAGTGATGTATATCCCGCAGCTTGCCAGCAGCCTGTTTGGTCATTACAAATCAGCAATAAGCGGTGGTTCACTTTATCGTAAAGCCAGCTTTTTAGTCGACTCCCTGGGCAGCAAAGTTTTTCCGGAGTTTATACGCTTATCGGAGCAGCCATTTATTCCTCAGGGAGCGCGAAGTGCAGCCTATGATGGCGAAGGCGTGGCCACTCAGGAGAGAGATTTAGTCACCGATGGCATTGTGCAAACCTATCTTCTGAGTAGTTATTCTGCTAGAAAAATGGGCTTGCAAACGACAGGGCATGCGAGTGGTGTACATAACCTAACGGTTGACTCTACAGGACAAAGCTATGAAGAAATGCTTGCCTTGATGGATAAGGGTCTACTGCTGACAGGTTTAATCGGCAGCGGTATTAATGGGATAACCGGAGATTATTCACGAGGTGCCACGGGCTTTTGGGTTGAAAATGGAAAGATTCAATACCCGGTTGAAGAGATCACGATTGCAGGTAACTTGAAGGACATGTTCGCTAATATTGTCGCCGTTGGAAATGACTGGGATGACCGAATTAGCACGCGCACTGGCTCAGTTTTAGTTGAGAAAATGATGGTTTCCGGGGAATAGTGAAATATTTGCGGCAATGACGTATGATGCGCAGCAATCGCATTGGTTGAAGGCTTGTCAGGGGGCTGATAGTTGCAGAAAGTGTGGCTTAAACAATATCCAGATGTCATTCCGGCAGAGATCGATCTGAGTGAATATTCTTCCCTAGCAGATTTGCTGCGCCGAAGTACCGAGCGATATGCTGAAAACACTGCCTTCTTAAGCTTTGGCCGATCGCTAAGCTACACCCGCCTTGAGCGACTCAGCCGCAATATGGCGGCCTACTTCATCAACGATCTTGGCCTGAAGCAGGGTGATCGCATCGCGCTAATGTTACCGAACATCCTTCAGTATCCTGTAGCATTTTTTGCTGCAATACGGGCGGGTTTGGTTGTAGTAAATCTGGACCCTCTTTCTACGCAGAGTGAACTGCGCTACCAGCTCAGTGACTCTGGCTGTCGAGCGATTGTTATCATTGAGGATTGCGCTAGGAAGCTGTCGAAAATCATCGACCAAACCAAACTGGAATTTGTAATCACCACGCAGCTTGCCGATTTACTCGGCGGTGCTAAGCGTACGGCGTATAATTTCCAACATAAATGGCTATCCGGCCGGGTGCCAACCTACAGTTTGAAGTCGCAAATTTGTTTCAATAAAACGATTCGTTCTAATGCCGATGGAAAGAGGTCTCCATATGGCGACCCGATTATTTATCCAGAATCCTTGGCCCTGATTCAATACACCAGTGGCACAGAAGGTGTTCCAAAAGGTGTGATGTTAAGTCATGGAAACTTGATAGCTAATGTTTTACAGGCATCAGCATGGTCATCATTTGATTTGGTAGCAGGAGAGGAGACAATTGTTTCGGCACTTCCGCTTTGTCATATCTTTGGCCTAACGGCAAATTTGTTATTTCCCTTAAAACTCGGCGCAAAAAATCTACTACTGGCTGACGGTAGAGATTGTGAGAGTACCGTTAAACAGTTATCTCAGCAGCCGTTTTCGGTGCTGGTTGGCGTTAGTACCTTATTCTTTGAGCTGCTGAAAACCAAAGGTTTTGACCAGCTGGATTTCAGCAATCTAAAGTTATCCCTCACTGGGGGTATGCCGCTGCACAAGTCTGTAGCTCGTGACTGGTCTCAGGTTACTGGGGTGCCAGTTATTGAGTGCTACGGCATGACAGAGACCTCACCTGCTGTTGCTACTAATCCACTGAATTTATTGAAATATAATGGCTATGTAGGTCTACCATTGCCGTCGACAGAGATTTCAATTCGAGATTTGAGGGGGAATCCATTACCACATGGAAGTGCCGGTGAGCTCTGGGTTCGTGGACCGCAAGTAATGTTGGGATACTGGCGAAAGTCAGGTAGCAATATCAGAGCGGTTAATGCTGAAGGTTGGTTTCGTACGGGCGATGTGGCTATGATGATGGAGTCTGGATTTATCAAACTCATCGAACGTATTAGGGATATCATCAATGTTTCAGGCTTTATCGTTTACCCGAGTGAAATAGAGGCCGTAGTTAAAACGCACCCAAGTGTAGAAGATGTCGGCGCGATTGGCGTAGCTGACGATCATTCAGGACAGGCCGTCAAAATTTTTGTTGTAAGCGAGGATGGCATCAACGACGAGGAGCAGTTACTAAGCTACTGTAAGTCTAAACTCAGTGCTTATAAATGCCCTAAGCACATAGAGTTCGTAGAGCGCATACCTCGTCAGAAGTCTGGCCGGTTATTACGCCGTGAGCTGCGCAAAGCTGCTTGTAGTAGCGTTTGACTTTATCGTTATGGATTGTTTGCTGTCTTCTGCATAGTACGCATTCCGAAATGACATCATGTCATAATTACGGATTAGCTTCCTAAGTTTGTCGGGCACTCCGCTTCTGCCAGCAAACTGTGTTAAACGCCACTTGAGAGGCAACTGTCCATAATTGGCTTTGACGAACTCTAACTCGCCGGGATCAACTTCGTAAGGGTGCATGTAAAAAACAGAAGATTCTGGCAAGGGCTGGCTCAGTTTTTGCGTCATTGAGTAGGGTGATAGGCGGAAATAGCCACCGCCGAAGTAGGGCAGCTTGTAGCCCCTTACTTTGATGTAACTGAGGTAGTACTCATCAATTCCAAATTCTTTAAAAACGCTTAAGTCGTACTTCTTTTCTATGCCATATTTGAGTGCTTTCATCGGGAAAAGAGAGGAGTCGTAACGTATCCCCAGCGTTGATAATGTTTCACAAAAGGCCGGAAACAGATGCTCTCTAATTGAAAAGTTAGGTGCTCGAAAGCCAATTACTTTTTGCCCGGAAGCATCTTCTAGTAATTTGACAGACTTACCGATATCTTCAAGCATTTCTTTCTGACTCATGGTGTAGATGTTTCTATGATCGTATCCATGCGAAGCCACTTCATGACCTTCATCGGCCATGCGTTTAATTAGCTCAGGAAACTTTTCAGCGACGTTGCCTAGCGTGAAAAAGGTTGCCTTAGTGCCGTTCTCAGCCAGAATATCCATTACCAAATGGGTGCTGTGAAGTACGCGCTCGGTAACAGGGTTGTTACGGTTTAATACTGACTGTGACCAGTCTTCTACATCGACAGTGAAAATCACATCTAACTCTTTATTGTTGTAAATTATGAGTTAAGGATGCAATGGATCTGTGAATTTGTCCTGTAGTTTGGGTACTAGTGGATTAGAATCAGATAGGTGGCAGAGAGAAATTATGATTGGACACAAAAAAGCCTCTGTAATCTGGTCGTTACAAAGGCTTTTGAGTATGCTTGGTTGTAACTATCGCGATGGTCGGGACGGTAGGATTTGAACCTACGACCCCCACAACCCCATTGTGGTGCGCTACCAGGCTGCGCTACGCCCCGTCACGAAGCGCGTAAGGATACCAGTCTGGATTAAAAAAACAAAGGGATTTCTATATGTCAGAATCACCGTTAACACCAGAGGAAATCGAACGAAGAAAACCTGTATGGTTCGCACTTTCTGAACTCTGGCTGGATACTGAATTGACTGATTCTGATTTGCATCACATTGCGACTAAAATGGTGGATTCCGGCTACTCGCTCAATGAGCTAAGGGTGATCTGTGACAGTGAGATAGCGCCAGTAGTCTATAAAAACCTACTGACGCCGGTCGGTGTGTGGTCTGGTTTCGATGAGTCGTGGCTTGCTCAGCAAATTATTTCTCAAATTAATAAGCCGAAGCGATGGCAAGATGCATTGCTGGACCCGCTTCGCCGCCCATTTATTCATTATGCTGGAGAGTCGGAATGGCCATTATTAGTGCTCAAATATCGAGAGATTAAACGCGCAAAGAATAGGATTGAGTTATAGTGGCTGCGCGGTGAAAGAACGACTGATAAACGATGGCAAGAACCAATCAAGGAGCTGCTGTGTCAACTGCTGTTAAACTCTCCCGACGTATTGTCCCAAACACGCTTCCAGAGCTAACTGGCTGTTCTGACTTATTAACACGCATCGTCGCTAGTCGTGGTGTGTCAGAGGCTGCTGAGCTTTCCAGTGCACTTAAGAGTCTTCTACCAGTCAGCACATTAAAAGGTATTGATGTAGCTACAGAGCGCCTACTTCAGGCTTTATTGGCACAACAACGTGTGTTAATCGTTGGCGATTTTGATGCCGATGGCGCTACTGCAACGGCGCTATCGATGCGCGCGCTACGCAGTTTTGGTTTCCAGCATGTTGATTACATCGTGCCAAACCGTTTTGAGTATGGCTATGGCCTAACGCCAGAAATTATTGATGTCGCACAGCCATATAAACCGCAGCTGATCATTACTGTCGATAATGGCATATCCAGTGTTGAAGGGGTCGACTATGCGGCACAGCAAGGTGTTGATGTTATTGTGACTGATCACCATTTGCCAGGGAAAAAATTGCCAAACGCAGCAGCGATCGTCAATCCTAATCAAATCGATGACAGCTTTGTCTCTAAGAATCTGGCGGGCGTTGGAGTCGTGTTTTACCTAATGCTTGCGTTTAAACAGGCACTGCTAAAGCAAGGCTATTTTGAAAAGTACCAACTGCCTGTGCCTAACTTAGTGCAGTGGTTGGATTTGGTTGCGCTGGGTACGGTTGCGGATGTTGTGGTATTGGATGCTAATAACCGAATATTGGTTGAACAGGGGCTGCGCCGTATACGCAGTGGTCAGTGCAGTCAGGGTATTCTGGCGCTGCTAAGGTTAGGAAAAAAAGATTACCGTCGTGCTTGCAGTCAAGACCTGGGTTTTATTTGTGGTCCACGCTTAAATGCAGCAGGGCGTTTGGATGATATGTCACTGGGGATTGAGTGCTTACTAACAGATTCGGCCGCTACAGCGCACGAATTTGCTGCTGAGCTAGATACGATGAACAGTACACGGCGTGAGCTTGAGTCAGGCATGAAGCAAAGTGCTTTATCTCAGTTGGACGCGGTCGATCTTGATCCCGATTCGCTACCTGCGGTTATTTGTCTTTTTGACGAAGAATGGCATCAGGGAATTGTCGGGATCATCGCCGCGCGAATACGGGAGCGTTACTATCGTCCTTGTTTGATTTTTGCGCCCGGTACCGACGGTGAAATCAAAGGATCGGGCCGTTCGATCCCTGGAGTGCATATGCGCGATGTTATTGACCGCGTGGCAACGCTTCATCCTGGGTTAGTCGAAAAATTTGGTGGGCATGCCATGGCGGCTGGCTTAAGTATTCGAAAAGAGGATTACCATGAGTTTCAGAAAGCCCTGCTTACCGTCACTGAAGGCGTTACGAGTGACACTACCTTCAAGGAGGAAATCCTCTCTGATGGTGCATTAGAGCAGGCACATTTTTGCCTTGAAACAGCGAGTGAGCTTGAGCAGGCGATTCCTTGGGGGCAGGGTTTTCCGGCGCCCATATTTGACGATGAATTTCAAATCGTAGAAAAAAAGGAATTGAAACAAGCCCATCTTAAGCTGTTGCTAAGAGCCAAGGGGCAACAGTCAGCAATTAATGCAATTGCTTTTAATGTGGATATGCAAAAGTGGCCAGCTATCGGCGGTAAAGTTCACTTGCTCTATCAGCTCTCAATAAATGAATACAACGGAGTCAGATCATTGCAGCTAATAGTTCAACGATTGCTTAGCTAGATTCCTAAGCCAATCATTTAAAAGCGGGCTGGCCAAATTGATTATTTTGAACGGATAGCAGTGAGGACACCGCTTTTGCCGAGTGCGTATACCACATCACCGTCGATTAATACTGGTACATGATAGCCCACAGGGTCGCCGCTGACTCTGGCGGTAATTAAGCCGCTTTGAGTGTCAACCCAGTGCAAATTACCTTGCCTGTCGCCAGTAACAGCGTGGCTGCCGCTAGCTGTTAGTGTTGGGGTCGTAGGTTGGCGATTTTCAAGATCGTCCTGACTCCACACGCTCTTACCATTGAGTGGTTGAATTTTCCAGATATGGCCTTTTTCATCAGCACTGAACACGCCGTTTTCGTTGGCATCAGCGCCGGTGATTGAGGAAAAGACCTTGGCCCAACCCACGTTGCCGTTGCCCATATTAACCCCAGCCATTCGGCCGTTGTTGTTGCTAGCAAACAAGGCATTACCAAGTGGCTTTAAGCGACCATCAATGTCTACAAGCTGATCAAGTTCTGAGCTTCCTTTTGGAACTGAAAGGGTGACTTCCCAGATTGGGCTTCCTGACTCCAGAACGTAGGCAGCGAGCTTGCCGTTGTCAAAACCAGCAATAACGCCTTTATCAACAATGATTGGAACACTGGCGCCATAAATTGAAAGCTTTGGCGTGCGTTGTTGACGTTGCCAGACGGCATCACCATTAGTGTCGTTCAAGCCATGTAATTTACCGTCAATAGTTCGGAATACAACACGTCCCTGTGACGCAGTGGAAATCGCTAAGACCTCAGTACCTAGTGCTGAAATCCACTTGATTTTCCCAGTTTTAGCATCAAGTGCAACGGCCTTACCATCGCGGGTTCCAATAAAGACGGTTGTTTCATCGCCGTTCACGCCACCACTGATGAACTCACCAACTGGGTTGCTCCAGATTATCTTCCCGGTTGTTTTATTCCTAGCCGAAACGGTTGAGCCATTCGCGGTGTAAATGGCTGTCTGATTTGCAAAAGGATGAAGTTTGACATTGCTAACACTGCTTCCAGTTTTAGCTTGCCACAGCGTTTGGGCATTTACATTGCTCGCAATAACCTTTAACGGTTTGATAACAGGTGCAACATAAACGTTTTGACCAATTAACTGACTACCCGGAATAGATTGTCCACTGCAACCTGCAACTGCAAGACTCACTGAGGCAATCAATACACTGTTTAAGACGTAGGGGGGTAGTCTGGTATTCACGTATTACGCTCCTTTACCAAGGTTATCACGCTTCATCCTGAGATAAGTCGATGGATTACTTCCAGCGCTCAGTATAGCTTTATCGTAAGCTTCACGCGCTTTTTGCAAATCCTTTTTGGCAACATACAGGTCGCCACGTAGCTCTTCTACCAGCGAAGTGTAAGCGACGGCAAGTTCAGTATCCAGCAAAGTTTCTGCTTCGCTTAATTTTCCTTCAGCTATGTAAAGTCTGGCCAAGCGAAGTCTGGCGATATCGGCAACGTTAGAATCTTTACCATCGATCGCAATTTTCAGTGACTCAATCGCCGTGGCAGGATCATCCTGACTAGCTTCGGACGCAGCTGCCAGTGCCGCAAGTGCCGCATAAGGTGTTGAGCTGTATTCTTCAGCAACCGTCTGTAGCGCCTTAACTTTATCTGTTTCTGCTGATTGTGCTTTCTGAAATTGTTCAGAGGCGGCTTCGGCTTGCTTTGTTTGGTATTGCTGCCAATACTGCCAGCCAAATACGCCGGCTACTGCAATAGCAATACCTGCGCCGATAGACATGCCGTTTTCACGCCACCATTTTTTTATCTGTTCCGCCCGTTCGTCGTCGCTAATTAATTCATCAGCCATGGTTTTTCCCTGTTCGTATTATTTTGTTTAAGTGATCTTTCAATTCAAGCAGCGCGATCTGAGATTGTGCCTCATTACTACGCAATGGTTTGACGCTGACATTACCCTCTGCCAGCTCATTATCTCCTAGAATTATAGCAAACTCTGCGCCAGATTTATCTGCTCGTTTCATTTGAGATTTAAAGCTGCCTCCCGAGGTATTATTAACGATTCGCAGATCCGGTAATTCATCGCGTAATCGTTCAGTAAGCTTGAAACCAGCTGTTTCTGCAGCTTCGCCTTGCATTACAACATAAAGTTGAGGAGATTGTTTTGGGGTAGAGATTGCTTGCTCTTCTAGCAGCAGTAAGATCCGTTCTAGTCCCATAGCAAAACCAAACCCCGGCGTAGCTTTCCCGCCAAGTTGCTCAACCAAGCCGTCGTAGCGCCCCCCTGCACAAATGGTGCCTTGAGAGCCAAGCTCTGTGGTAACCCACTCGAACACAGTGCGACAATAATAGTCAAGCCCGCGAACTAAACGCGTGTTGATGACAAACGGTATGGCCATTTCGTTAAGCAGTTGCTGCAAACGTTCGAAATGTGCTGCTGATTCCTCGTCAAGATAATCCAGCAGTTGTGGTGCAGCTTTTATAATGTCGGCGATTGCCGGATTCTTGCTGTCCAAAACCCGCAGAGGATTGCTGAGCATGCGGCGCTTTTCTTCTTCGCCAAGTTGGTCTTCGTGACTCTTTAAGTAGTTAATTAACACTTCGCGATAATTATTGCGCGCCTCATTACTACCTAATGAATTAATCTGAAGTTCAACATTTTTCAACCCAAGCCTTTTCCAGAGTCTTGCCGAAACCGCGATAACTTCGGCGTCAATGTCTGGGCCGGGGATGCCGAAGGTCTCGATACCTGCTTGGTAAAATTGACGATACCGGCCTTTTTGCGGGCGCTCATGCCTGAACATCGGACCGATATACCAAATTCTTTGTTGTTGATTGTAAAGCAGTCCGTGCTGGATGCCTGCTCTGACACAGCTTGCCGTACACTCTGGTCGTAGCGAAAGGTTGTCCCCGTTTCTGTCATCGAAAGAATACATTTCCTTCTCGACAATATCGGTAACTTCACCAATAGAGCGACTGAAGAGACTTGTCGATTCTAGTACGGGCGTGCGCAATTCGCGGTAGCCATATTGAATAAATAAGTCACGTATGGTGCTTTCGAGATAGTTCCAAACCGGGGATTGATCGGGCAGGATGTCATGCATCCCGCGGATCGATTGAATTACTTTTGCCATGGCTTTTTGTTACAGTTTGGATTATTCGATAGTGAAGTTGGCAACACTGCCGCGAATGAATGGGGTCATATCGAAGGGTTTGCCATCGACGGTCAGCTCAAGCATCTGTGCATTACCCACCCGTATAACCATAGGCCTAGGTAACACCATTTCTTTAGTGTCGCCTTTTTGTGACAGCGCTTCAAACAGCTTTTTCTTCTCTTTGTCGCGGATTCGCATCCAGACTTCATCAGTGAAAGTCATTTTCAGACTGCTGCTACCTTCAGGAATTTCGGTAGTCTCTGAATCACCTTCAGCTGTTTTTGTATCATCCTTAACAGCATCTTCCTCAGGCGTTCCTGGTGGGGTGGCTTTGTCTTCAGCAGCTGCTTCCGCAGAAACCGGATCACTACCTACCGAAGGAAAGCTAACATTACCTTCCGCTGTTAGAACGGCAGCCCCACCCGCAGCGGCATCACCTTCTATGGGTGTTGTTCCATTGTTTGTGGGAGCATCCTCAATCGGCAGTGGGGTAGGTATGCTGCTTGTCAGTAGTGGGTTATCCGTTTGGCCATCGGTAGTGTAGCCCGCTGTCGACTCTTGTGAAAATTTATTCCAGGTGTTGCCGGCCCAATCCTGAACTCCCGGGATCATAAATAGCATGGCGAGTAAGCCAAGTAGCAAAATAAGCAAACCTGCTCTTAACAAGCCTGAGGAAACCCCTCCGCGGCGGCTTCCTGATGAGGCTGGCGCTGCCGCGAAATGATAATCCAGTTCATTGGGTTTAGCGCCACGTAATTTTTCGTAAGCATTGATCAGGCTTGTAGGGTCAACTTCTGTAAATTTTGCGTAGCTACGTAAGTAACCACGCACGTAAGGTGGTTCCGGCAACTGATCGAGTTGCTCAGTTTCCAACGCAGTAATAATTTTTGGTGACAGACAAAGTGCTTCAGCAACTTGATTGATATTCAGGCCACGCTCTTCTCTGTATCGACGAAAGATAGCCGTAAGATCACCGGGCACTACTTCAGCTATTTCAGTGGATTCTATTGATTGCTCAGCTGCCATGAATTTTAAATTCCGTTTTTGTTGCCAGTTATTGTGATGCGATTGCCTAATTTATTGGTATTTGTTCACGGTTAAAAGCGTTCCGCTAATTTGCTCCTGCACTGACCTGCTGCTTTCAGGTCACCAAGACGCCTGTTAATTTGTACACAAAGCGTCAATGAATCAGATACTTCAGGATTCCTTTCATGGTACCGCTGCAGGAAGGCTTGGGCTCTGTTGTAATCCCCTTGCTCAAACTTTACTTTAGCCATCTGATAAAGCGCTGAAGCGAATGTTGGTTTGAGCGCCAATGACTTACGGAAATAATGCTCCGCCGTTGCAATGTCACCAGATTTCTTTATGCATATTCCAGCGTTAGTGTATGCGAATTCGGGCGTAGTATAAAGGGGATCCTTAATTGCTGCCATAAAATGTTGGCTGGCAGATTGATACTGACCATTTTGACAAAGGTAGGAACCGTAATTATTGAGTAGCTCAGGGTTTTTGGGCGTAATTGATAATGCTTTTCTGAAATAACTATCCGCTTTTTGGTTTAAACCGAGCTTTTGCTGTAACAGTGCGTAGTAGTGATTGGCATCTGCTGACTCAGGGTTTTGATCGAGTGCTTTGAGTAACTTCTCATTGGCAAGATTTAAGCGGCCTTTACGAGTATATTCGGCGCCAAGCCTGGCATTAAACGAAGCTGCCTGGCTCTTTTGAGCAGACGGTTTCTTGGTCTTGTTACTGCTGCAAGCTGTCAGTGTGGTTAAAAATATCAGAGAAATGGACAGAGTTTTTATTGTTATTGTTGTTGTATTCATAAGGATTAGTTGGTCTCTTGTTCCAGTCTGGCAAAGTGTATTTTCCGTCGACTCCGGTCTTTTACTTCGCCGGCCAGTTGCCCGCAAGCAGCGTCGATATCATCGCCACGGGTTTTCCGTGTCATAACAACCATGCCTGCATTTGAAAGAATCTCATAAAAACGATGAATCCGATTGTTAGAAGAGCGCTTGTAGCGCGTATCCGGAAACGGATTGAAAGGTATAAGATTGACTTTTACTGAGAGTCCTTTCAATGTCTTGATAAGCTCGTGCGCATGCTCATCTTGATCATTCACACCATCAAGCATTACATATTCCATTGTAATGTGTTCGCGCGCAGCTTTACCGTCCAGAAAACGGTGGCAAGCTGCCAATAATTCTTTAATGGGGTACTTCTTATTAACGGGTACCAGTTGATCCCGCAATGCATCGTTCGGTGCATGCAGAGAAACCGCTAGCGAAACGTCAACACGATCGCGTAAGCGATCCAATGCTGGGATCACGCCCGAAGTAGATAGTGTGACGCGACGTTTGCTGAGTCCGTAGGCATTGTCATCTAGCATGAGTGACATGGCATCAACGACATTTTCAAAATTAAGTAATGGCTCGCCCATTCCCATCATGACAACATTAGTCACTGCACGATTCGCACTAGGGTCAGGTTGTAGTGTTTTTCTGGCGATCCATAGCTGGCCGATAATTTCGCCAACCGTTAGATTACGACTGAAGCCTTGGCGAGCTGTCGAGCAGAAGGTGCAATCCAGGGCGCAGCCAACTTGAGATGAAACACATAGCGTTCCACGTTCGGCTTCAGGGATGTAAACAGTTTCAATACAATTGCCATCCGCCAGACGGAGCACCCATTTATGCGTTCCGTCGGCGGAGGCCTTATCAAGTACAATTTCCGGTAGTTTAATCTCGGCAACTTCGGCTAAA
>CALAJG010000030.1 GCA_937923375.1 uncultured Leucothrix sp. | reverse complement strand
ATCATCAGCCTCTTCACCCCGCTTTTGTTGCAACATAGCATTGCTAACTTGCTCGTTTATATAGAGCGCTGCCACGCGTGTTGAAATATCAGCGTTGAACTCCCCGTTGGCTTTCGCACGTTTAACCAAATGTTCGTAATTTTCTAGGCTGCGCTTCCGAGTTTGAGCCACTACATCCGCCGTTTGAATGCCTAGCTGCTCAATGCAATTGCACGAGGCCACTTGTAAACAACCTGTCGGTAGGCCTGTTTCGCTGCGATCTTGTAGCACAGTCGTAATTAAGGTTTCCAAAGCTTGAGAAAAGGGTTGCTCAGCGTCTATTGCGGGTTGAAACTGGGCGATTAAGAGAGCGCCGTAAGCCTCTAGGACGGCGTGTTTCAGACCGTCTTCACTGCCAAACTCACGATAGACCCCAGGCTTCGAGACGCCCGCTCGCTTACAAATTTCATTCAGTGAAATGTTGACTGGGCCTTCTTCCCAATAACTCATCATCGCAGTATTGATTACGTGGTCACGGTCAAGAGTCTTTGGTCTACCGCGAGGTATTTTGCTCACTTCCATTTTATTACCAGTCGGTATTTTATCTTGCGCTAGCTAATATGATACTGCATAGTACGTAAAATTCATAACTACGACATCGAGGCAGTAAATCATGCTGGCAGGACACTTTTCCACCGCGTTGATAGCTAATCAGAAGGCGGGCAATCAACCATTTCCAAAGGGTATCTTACTGTACTTTTTAATCGCCTCTCAGTTTCAGGATTTATTATGGTTTATCTTCCATTATCTGGGGCTGGAGCCTACCGGGCCGAGTGATGTGTTTGGCGCAACCTTGATTAATATGACGGTGGATATGGTCTACAGTCACGATTTATTGCCGCAGCTGGTTTGGGTCGTTGCCGTCTTTTTGCTGGGCCGACTATGGTTTAAAAGTAACAAAATTGGTCTAATTGGGGCCGCGTTGATCGTAGGGCATTTCGTCTTAGATTTCTTTTCAGGTCACCCTCATCATGTCTATGGTGCCGACACACATGCGGTTGGTCTCGGGCTATATGCTTCAAATGTCTATCTTGCTATCGCAATTGAGGCGGTTTTTACCGCTGTTGCACTTTGGTATTTTTTTCGTGGCGAGGCCAAGCAAGGCATTCAACGAACCGCTACCAATAAAATGTCGATTATCGGATTATTCGTCTTTGGAATCGCGTTTATAGCATTCATCGCAACGACTTCGTTTCGAGAGTGGTTCGGTATTCCAGAAATGAATCTGCCGTTTAATACCAACGTGCCGACGCTAATATTGACCTATGTAGGAATGATTCTCTTTCTGAATTACTTCGTGCCTAAGTTCAAAACACAATAGAAAATTAGCTAGTGATGGTGGGATATTTTACAGCACCTAATGCCTGTAAATTCTCCTATATTAAATCAGCATAGGTAGTAAAAACCAAAACAGGAGGCAAACGAAGCTTTTCTAGGGTAGTATCAGCCTAGTGACTCCTGTTTTGATTATCCAATGAGCTTAGTGGCTTAACAGCTACCACAACTCTCAGCTGAGCAGGACTTGTCTCTTTTATGGACTTACCCAGTCAGAGACACTACCCCTGATGTACCCCCAATCATCCGCAACGGGTGATTTTAGTTAACAATGGAGAAATCATATGAAAGACCTAGACGACCTTTCCTTTAATGAATTTGACGAAGTTATCAACCCCCCACCAGAAGAAACTGATTTCGATCGCGTAGTCGATAGTGCCATGTCGCGACGTGATTTATTCAAAAGTGTCATTGCGTTTGGCAGTGTTGCAGCGCTCGGTAATACCCTAATGCCATCACTAGCCACGGCTGCACCTAACCGTTTTGCGTTTGATGCGATTGGCACTAGCACAGACGATGCTATCAAAGTTCCTTATGGCTACAATGCTCACGTAGTCGTTCGCTGGGGTGACCCGCTTTGGTCAAGTGCCCCAGAGTTCGATCATGCATCGCGCGGTACTGGCGCAAGTCAGGCCAAAGCCATGGGAGACAACAACGACGGCATGGAAGTTTACGCGCATGGTGATAAAACCGTGCTGATTTGCAATAACGAATATTGTAACCGCAGTGTTATCTGGGGAAATCGCGAAGGCGGTAAAGCAACGGGTGCTGACGACTACCTAAAAGGCATGAACGCACACGGCCTGACGGCGGTTGAAATCGTCGAAAAAGATGGTCAGTGGACAATCGTCAAAGACAGCTCATACAATCGCCGGTTCACGCCAGACGTTGCTATGGAAATTACCGGCCCTGCTGCTGGTCACGACTTGATGAAAACGGCTGCTGACCCTGCGGGCAAAGAGGTGCTCGGTACCTTCAATAACTGTGGTAATGGCTCTACCCCTTGGGGCACCTACCTTGCCTGTGAAGAAAACTTCAACGGCTATTTTGCTACCGCGGATCAGGAACACAAAATGTCTCCTGAAATGAAGCGTTATGGCGTATCTCCCAAAGGACGTGGCTATGGCTGGCATGAAATAGATCCGCGTTTCGATCTAGCCAAAGAGGCTAATGAAGCCAATCGTCACGGCTATGTGACTGAAGTCAACGCGCTTGACCCGAAAAGCAAACCGAAAAAACGCACGGCGCTTGGCCGTTTCAAACATGAAAACGCCGAGGTTGTGGTTAACGGCGATGGGCGCATTGTCGTTTACATGGGTGATGATGAGCGTGGTGAGTTCCTTTATCGTTACGTATCAAACGGCGTTTATGCGCCCGGTGGAGAAACCGACAGCCTGCTGGAGGACGGCAAGCTATATGTGGCTAAATTCAGTGACAGCGGCGGTGGAATCTGGTTGGAACTGACGCCAAAATCAACTGGTATGGCCAGCATGGCAGAAATATGCATCCACACCAGAATTGCAGCGTCTGCGGTTGGTGCAACCACCATGGATCGCCCGGAGTGGGTAAGTGCTAATCCAAAAGCGGCTGAGATTTACTGTTGCCTTACGAACAACAAGAACCGTGGCAAAAAAACCAATGCAGGTGGTGATGAAACTCCTGTCGGTGGCCCTAACCCACGTGAAGCCAACAAATACGGTCAGATCGTACGCTGGCGTCCAAGCAATGCCGATCACACCAGCGATACCTTTGAATGGGATCTTTATGTGCTTGCGGGTAACCCTAGCGTCCATAAAGACATTAGAGGTGGCTCGAAAAATGTCAACGAAGGCAATATGTTCAACTCGCCTGACGGTTTGAAGTTCGACTCTAATGGCCTGCTGTGGATACAGACTGATGGCAACTACTCCAATGAAAAGGACTTTGCCGGGCAGGGTAATAATCAGATGCTTGCGGGTGATCCGGCTACGGGTGAAATCAGGCGATTCCTGACTGGTCCTAAGCAGTGTGAAATTACTGGTCTGACATGGAGTCCGGATAGACGCACTATGTTTGTGGGTGTTCAACATCCTGGTGAACGTGGGGAAGGCCACTGGCCGGATGGTGGTGAATTAACACCGCGTTCAGCGATTATTGCGGTGCGCCGTGATGATGGTGGGCTTGTCGGTTAAAACTAATGTGTTGGCGGGGTGATAGACGAAACTATCCCTCGCCAAACCATAGAAAAGAAATGGGGTCTGTCAGGCAAACTGATGCATGAATATGGACAAAGCTAATCTATAACGGCATTATCTCGGGCATAAAAACGCGCAATAGGATCTGACGCGCAGTGAGCTGACTAAGAGAAGCACCCTAGCATGAAACAAAAGAAGATCAGAAATATGGCGGATTTCGCGGTTGCCAGCGGCATATCGCGCCCAACTGTTTCCAAATATTTCAACGATCCTGGCAGCGTTCGTGAATCGACTCGCAAGCGCATTGAAGAAGCTCTGGAGCGTTTCGACTATCGCCCAAATATCTACGCGATTAACCAAAATCGGCAGATGACCAAAAATATTGGTATCGTCGTTCCCTATATTGCTGATCCATTCTTTGCTGAGATAGTCCGTGTCATTGAGCGGCGCTGTATCAGTGCAGGATTCTCCCCCTCGCTGTTTAGCTCACACGGTGAGCAGGCGCTTGAAAACGATATTTTGGAAAGCTTACGCGCGATGAAGCCTGCCGGTGTGTTGTTGGCCCCGCTGGGACGTGTGTCTGACAAAAAGGCAATTGAAACATTCTGTAGCAACGTTCCAACCGTACTATTTGATAGTAATATCGAGGGAATGGGGGAAGCGTTTATCGGCTCCGACAACTACAGCTTTGTCTCACAAACCGTTGAATACCTCACTCGCACCGGTGAGCCGCCCTGCTTTCTTGAAATGCGTCATCCGGCGAATCCAAATGCCAATAAGCGCCGCGACGCCTACCTAAGCATAATGCAGAATTTAAAACTCGATCCTCATGTTATAAGTATTGATGGCGAAGGTTGGGGGTTTGAAGAGATTGGTCGCCAAGGTGGCCTGCAACTGCTTGAGGAAAATGCACTGCCTACCAATACCATGCTGTGCAGTAATGACAGACTCGCCATAGGTTTTCTGTCTGCCTGTTATGAAAAAGGTATCCGGGTCGGCCGAGGTGGAGACTGCGAGATGCGCGTTGCCTCCCATGACGATCATCCGTTTGCACGTTTTACTTGCCCGTCACTGACGACCGCTGCGCACGATTATACCTCCGTATCAGAACATGCTGTTGCGACATTATTCCGTTTAATTGATAGCGGCGGCCGATTTGAACAACGCGAAGAAAAATTATTCCCAGCTAAGCTCATTTTGCGAGAGTCAGCCTAAATCTTTACTCGAGTAAAAATAAACATTGACTCGAGACAATTTTATTGATTTACTACGCTGATACAAAAAACTTTACCCGCGTAAAAATACATATTGACCCAAGATGCTGTTATATGGTTTATTACATCTTGGTATTTTTTAACCTAGGAGGAGATCTATGAATCTCAAGAACACCCTTTGCGCCGCTGTCGCCGCATCGTTTCTAACCGCTGGCGTTGCCAGTGCCGATAACCTAACAATTGCCACTGTTAACAACGGTGACATGATCCGCATGCAGGGCATGACTGAGGACTTCACTAAGAAGACTGGTCACACTGTTGAGTGGGTAACCCTTGAAGAAAACGTCCTGCGTCAACGTGTAACGACTGACATCACGACTAAAGGTGGTGCTTTCGATATCATGACTATCGGTATGTATGAGACGCCGATCTGGGGTAAGAACAAGTGGTTAGTACCACTAGATGGCATGAGCAAAGACTACGATGCAGGTGACATTCTTCCTGCAATGGCTGGCGGTCTTTCATATGAAGGCACTATGTATGCTGCACCATTCTATGGTGAGTCTTCAATGATCATGTACCGTACTGACTTGATGGCTAAAGCTGGCATGAAAATGCCTAAAGACCCATCTTGGTCTTTCATTGCTAAAGCTGCTCGTGCGATGACTGACCGTGACGCAGACATCAATGGTATTTGTCTACGTGGTAAAGCTGGTTGGGGTGAAGGTGGTGCTTTCATCACGGCAATGTCTAACTCATTCGGCGCACGTTGGTTTGATGAGAAGTGGAACGCACAGTTTGACTCTCGTGAGTGGTCTGACACGCTAAACTTCTTCAAGAACATGATGGATGATGCAGGTCCTGCAGGTTTCGCAACTAATGGTTTCAACGAAAACCTATCTCTTTTCCAACAGGGAAAATGTGGTATGTGGATCGATGCAAC
>CALAJG010000029.1 GCA_937923375.1 uncultured Leucothrix sp. | reverse complement strand
TGTTTTTTACAAAGCCGGTGATTTGGTCCCCAAATTTAAGCTCCTGAAAAACTTCATTTTTAAAAATGAGGCCAAGATAATCATGGTTAATAACCGCTTTGTAGCCGAGATCAGTTTGCCCTGCTATCAGCAGTTCGACCGCTTGGCCGACCTTAATGTCCTCATCAGCTTCTTCATCCAAATAATCATGCAGTCGTGAGGAGGCGATAATTCGAGTGGTTGCATCATCGACCGAAACCACAACCGCATACGAACGGCCAACTTCCATAGGACGATCCTGTTCACTGAAGGGAACCAGAAGGTCTTTTGGCAATCCCCAGTCAAGGAAGGCGCCTACCGGAGTGACCGCCACAACTTTTAGGAAGGCGCACTCATCAACCATCACGAGGGGCGTTTCCGTTGTTGCGATAAGGCGATCTTCTGAATCCAGATATACAAATAAATCTAACCAATCCTGAACAATCGTCCCTTCAGGAACATAGCGCTTTGGTAACAGTATTTCACCTGCTTCTCCGCCATCCATATACAGTCCAAAGGAAACCTGTTTGGTCACTTGTAAAGTGTTGATGCGCCCAATTTCCAGCATCGGTATGTCCCGTCTTGTGTGCAGCGTATTCTGCAATAGGCCATTCTATCGCTGATTGCCATACTGCTCCATCAAATTCCAATTTTATTAATCATGTAAATATTGACGGTAAAGGCTGACAATTTTCTAGTGAATATTTGTATAATGCGTCTGTTTTAAACTCGGGGCTGCGATAATCGCGGTTTGCTGCAAGAATACTATGTCTCAATTTGTCGTTTGTGCACTCTATAAATTTGCCACACTTGATGGCTTTGCAGCACTTCAGGAGCCATTGCTCAAGACGATGCTTGAGAATGAGGTGCGTGGCACATTGTTATTAGCACAAGAAGGCGTTAATGGTACGGTCGCAGGCAGTCGCGAAGGCGTAAATGCGGTGTTGCACTGGTTGCGAAGTGATCCGAGACTGGCCGAACTGGATACTAAAGAGTCAGTTTCAGATGTCATGCCATTTAAGCGAACCAAGGTGAAGCTCAAAAAAGAGATTGTGACCATGGGGGTGGAGGGGATTGATCCCCAACGTGTGGTAGGTACTTATGTTGACCCTCAGGACTGGAATGCGCTAATCAGTGACCCCGATGTTATGTTGATTGATACTCGCAATGACTATGAGTATCAAGTCGGCACTTTTAAGGATGCCATTAATCCCGCAACCGATAGCTTTAGGGAGTTTCCCGACTACGTGGCAAGCCATATCTTGCCAGCTCAACCTAAAAAAGTAGCCATGTTTTGCACGGGTGGTATTCGCTGCGAGAAGTCGACGGCTTACTTGAAAGAGCAGGGTATCGAAGAGGTATATCACCTGAAAGGGGGGATACTGAAATATCTGGAAAAGGTCGATGAAGCCGACACCCTATGGGAAGGTGAATGTTTTGTATTTGATGATAGGGTCACGGTTAATCATCAGTTAGCGCGAGGCGGCTATGACCAATGCCATGCTTGTCGCCTGCCTATTACTGATGAAGATAAAGCCACTGTATTTTATGTTGCCGGTGTGAGCTGCCCAAACTGCTTTGACAAGGTTTCAGAAACGAAAAAAGCCAGTTTTGCCGAAAGGGAAAAGCAAGTGCGTCTCGCTAAAGAAAGGGGTGAGTCACACATTGGTGGCGATGTTGCAAGCAACATTGAACAAATGAAGGCGCGTAAAGCTGCTGCGAAAAAACGACAGCAGGCGCGAAGTCGCTCAAAGGGCTAGTCAACGCTAAACAAGGTTTCAAGCCCGATTATTAAGAAAAATTAGCAAGGTTAAGATTTATGTTTGAATGGATTGCCAGTCCTGAGGCTTGGATAGCACTGGGTACTTTAACAGCATTAGAAATAGTACTGGGTATTGATAATATTATTTTTATATCGATTCTGGTGGCTAAACTGCCCGATAAACAGCGCGATAAGGCAAGGCAGATTGGCATAATGCTGGCGATGCTCACGCGCTTAGCCCTGTTGTTTTCGATTTCTTGGGTGATGGGTTTAACCGAGCCGTGGTTTACTATTTTTGGAGAAGAAATTTCTGGGCGTGATGTGATTTTGATCGGGGGAGGGCTATTCCTTTTGGCTAAGTCCACTCATGAAATCCATTCCAGTGTTGAAGGAGCAACAGAGTCCTCAAATACCACCAAAGTGGCTAGTTCTTTTGGTATGGTGCTGATTCAGATTGCCATTTTGGATATCGTCTTCTCCTTAGATTCGGTAATTACCGCCGTTGGTTTGGTTGACCATGTCTCTATTATGGCGATCGCGATTATCATAGCAGTAGGTGTGATGTTGTTCGCATCTAAAGCAATCAGTGATTTTGTGGATGATCACCCAACCATTAAAATCTTGGCGTTATCATTTCTGATTATAGTCGGGCTGACGTTAATGCTGGAAGGTTTGGATTTCCACATTCCCAAAGGCTATATCTACTTTGCAATGCTGTTCTCATTGTCGGTAGAAATGATCAACATTCGAATGCGTAAAAAAGTGGTTAAGTAAACATTCGATAAAATGTTTCCGGAACCTTTATGTTTGCGGAATGCACTGACAGAAGAAGCCCGTTTATAACGGGCGCCTGTTACTTATATTTTGGGGAGTATCCTGTGGTCAACTCATCGTCCATATCGTTCAAACGTGCCGATTTAAAGCAAGATATGGTGAGTTGTATCGACTTTCGACGGGATTCTTTTCAGATTAATTATGGTGCTGAGAAATCATTTGATAAAGAAATGGGGGTGAACGGTGAAGATTATGCCAGTAGCCTCATCGAATTTCAGGAAAAATTCCCTTACGGAGTAATCCACGTTTGGCGCGAAGATGAAATAGTCGGTCAGATAGAATTCTATATCGAAGCGCTATTTACGGATAAAGCATTCATTCCAATGTTCTATCTGATCCCTGCTCAGAGGGGCTCTGGAATAGGCTCAATGATGCATGACTACCTTATTGAGATCTTACGCGAGCAAGGCTGTAACGGCGCACGAATCCCAGTCAGTTCAAGCAATGACAGGGGAGTGGCATTTTATAAAAAACACGGCTGGCGGTATGCTAAGCCTGATTTAAGCAACTCAAATGTTGATCTTTATCAACTCAACTTTTGATGAGTCATGCCCCGGCAGAATGTCCCCTTTGTCGAGACGATCATATTGAGCATTACTATGCTGATTCAAGGAATTATTGGCAGTGCTTAAACTGCCAGCTAGTGTTTGTTGATTTCTCTGAGCACTTGATCGAAGCGGATGAAAAAGCGCGTTACGATTTCCACGATAATAACCCTGAAGACCCTCGATATCGTGCTTTCCTGGACCGATTGGTTAAACCACTATCTGAGAGACTGGAACCCTGTTCTGTGGGCCTGGATTTTGGTTGTGGACCTGGCCCTACTGTTTCACTAATGCTGGAAGAGTTGGGTCATAGGGTAGCTTGCTATGATAAATATTATGCAGACTTTCCATCATTGCTAACGCAATCCTACAATTTTATTACATCAACGGAAGTGCTTGAGCATCTTCGTGAACCGAGAGTCGAGGTACATCGACTTATTAATATGCTTAAACCAGGAGGGTATCTTGGCCTGATGACTAAGTTGCTCCCTCCTGTTGAGCAATTTGCAAACTGGCACTACAAAAAAGATCCAACGCATATTTGTTTTTATGCGGAAAGTACTTTTGAGTGGGCGGCGGCGCAGTGGAATTTGTCGCTGGAAGTTCTGGGTAGCGACGTGATTATCTTTAAGTCTGGGAACTAAATGTCATTCGTTGTTATCAAAGTAGTCACAACAATACTGGAGTGATTTCAAAAAATGAATATTAAAAAACTTCCTTTGAAGATTGCAGCAATCATTGCTTTATCATCAATGTTTTTAGCGGCTTGTGATGATACGCGCGTGCGGATTTCTGCAGATAGTGGTCCTAGATATCACTCAGGCCATGGCACTTATGTGAGTTATACTCCTCACAGACATCGGGTATCTTATGACTCAGCTCTGGGTATGTATGTCGTTCTGGGGCTTTTGAATACCTACTGGAATGGTAGTAATTACTATCGGTATCACAATCATGGCTGGCAGCGATCATCAGACTACCGTCGCTGGAATAACGTTGGTGTAACTTACGTTCCACGCAAATTGCATAAAAGGCATTATCGTCCCGGGCGTCACAAAAATGGTCGACGTAACCGAGGCCATAGGCATAATAACCATTATCATTACTAAGCGAAGTTCTTGAAAGTGTCGTCTTACAGCCCAATACTCTAGGAAGACTCGTTAGTGTCAGGATTTACTTTATTAGCTTATTCTGGTAACAAGTGTAGATAATTAGATTCGCAGTATCGTAGTTTGACCATGGCCGATTGTTATGGCCTTACTGAAGTAAAGGAGAATGAAGTTTGAATATTACAGATTTGCTATTGGGTAAAGATAGTTCGGATGCAGTAGGCGCACTAGCGCGTCAATTTGGCATAAGCGAGGCACAGGCACGTGATGCAGTGGCTTCAATGGCACCGTCCTTAAGTCGTGGCATGCAGCACCGTACTAAAGAATCTGCTGGTCTGGACAGCCTTATTAATGCATTGGGTAAGGGTAACCACAGTCGATATATTGACGATCCCGGCGTGTTGGGCCGTAAAGAAACTACCGATGATGGTAACTCAATTCTTGGCCATATTTTCGGCAGCAAGGAAGTCAGTCGTAATGTGGCTAAACATGCTGCCCAGGAAACGGGTCTGGGGAGTAGCTTACTTAAAAAGATGTTGCCAGTGGTTGCCACAATGGTTATGGGCACGTTAGGCAAGAAAATACTGGGTGGAGGTGCTGCGCCAGCGCAAAAACAATCCAGTGGTATTTTAGGCACATTGTTAGACTCTGATCGTGATGGATCGATCATCGATGATGTACTTGGTATGGCATTTAAAGCGGCTTTCCGTTAATTTTTCTACATCAAAATGGCGTTAAATATTTTGGGTTTTGTAGCTTGAGATAATCTACGTTTTGAAAGGCCGGGCAAGTAATGTGCCCGGCTTTTTTATTAGCCCAGTTCTACGGTTGCTTGTGCTGTGGTTTAGCTAGTCCTAGCTGATCAAGTACAAATGCATAGTCAAATGCCAGGTCTTTCAGGTGGGCATAGCGTCCGGTCGAGGCGAAATGCCCCGCCCCCATATGCATATGTAGGAGCAAAGTATTGTCATCGGTTTTTTTGTCACGTAGTTTTGCCACCCACTTAGCGGGCTCCCAATATTGTACGCGGGGATCATTTAAGCCAGCAGTAACTAAAATGGCTGGGTAATCCTTTTTTGCAACATTGTCATAGGGTGAGTAAGACAGCATGTAGTGATAGTATTCTTCATCTTTAGGATTTCCCCACTCTTCAAACTCACCGATAGTTAGGGGGATCGACTCATCCAGCATGGTGTTAACCACATCAACAAAAGGTACGCCTGCTAGCGCTACCCGAAATAACTCGGGCGCCATATTCAAAACCGCACCCATCAATAAACCGCCTGCACTGCGGCCTTCGATGGAAAGTTTGTCAGCTTGCGTATACTGCTTGCTGATCAAATGCTTAGCGCAGCTTATAAAGTCAGTGAAGGTATTTCTCTTTTTCAGAAACTTGCCATCTTCGTACCATTGGCGGCCATAGATTTCTTCACC
>CALAJG010000028.1 GCA_937923375.1 uncultured Leucothrix sp. | reverse complement strand
GCGGTCTGCCTGCAGAATTTCATCGGGGCTAGCAGTGATTTTAATTTCAGTATTAGTGGGAGCAACGTGCTGCAAGGCTTGAGTCACCGAGCGCAGATTGCCCATGTTGTAATCAACAACAGCAATAATAGACATGGTTTTCAGGGACCTTAGAGCGCGCCTTTAGTCGACGGGAGAATGCCTTGCATACGGGCATCGTGTTCAGTTGCCATTCGAAGTGTTCTGCCGAAGGCTTTAAAGATCGTTTCAGCGATATGGTGGGCATTGCGACCGCGAATGTTATCGAGGTGCAAAGAAACCTGTGCGTGGTTCACAAAGCCCTGAAAGAACTCATGAAACAGGTCGGTATCAAAACTGCCAATATGGCTACGTTTGTAATCAACAGTATCTATTAAAGAAGGCCGACCACAGAAATCAATAACAACACGCGATAGGGCCTCATCCAAAGGGACATAGGCATGTCCGTAGCGACGAATCCCTTTCTTGTTACCAATGGCTTTGGCAAAAGCTTGGCCAAGGGTAATCCCGATATCTTCAACCGTGTGATGTGCATCTATATGGAGGTCACCCTTCGCTGAGATTTCAAGATCGATCATGCCGTGACGCGCAACTTGCTCAAGCATGTGATCAAGGAATGGGACTTCAGTGTCGAAGCGTGCTTTACCTGTTCCGTCTAAGTTAACTGATACTGTGATCTGAGTTTCCAGTGTATCGCGTTCAACGGTTGCCGTACGTTCAGCCATGGTTAGGTTTGCCTAAGTTAGTGTCTGTAGATTGTAACACCTCAACAATATGGATGCTCAGCAGAAAATAACAAGCCGCCCTTAAAATAAACTAATTAGGTTGCACCGGGGTAAACTTTTGTTGAATGTGCAGAGTCTCTTTAATTTTACTAATCACGGAAATTTAAAATAATTATTGCGAGGGTGCGACATTTCTCAGGCAATGTTTGATGTTAAAGATTAACACAAAAAGCCATTTCGAGATGGTTCGTACATGAGAGAGAGCCTATCAGATTTCCATACCGTTTGTCTTGTCGAGTTTAATAATAAGCGATAGGCGCTGTGAATAATAATTTTCTGCTTTATTTTTAGGCTTTTTCGAGACAAAACGGACTTGAAACCAAAAGTTTAGCGCTATAAGCTTCACGCTCTTTTGGTTGGGATCCCCTCGCAATATTTACTTGGGGTAAAAAATATATGAATGTTTTGTTATTCAAACGTTCGTGGCATTTGGCATTAATAATGTTCATTCTGTCATACTCGAACGTCAGTTTTGCAGAAACAAAATCAAAAACGTACGACACTAAACAACTTATCCGCGATGTGGCGGTTCTCTACAGAAAGCACAAGCTTGCAGAAGTAAACAAGTCAGATTTATCGGTATCACCCGATAATCCGGCTAAAGTAAATTCAGAAACAAAGAAGCGAGTCAGTCGTAATTCACTAGATAAAACTAAACGACGCGCCAGAAAGCTAGCGAAAGCAAAAAAACGGAAGGCGAGGCGAATAGCAAGAGCCAGAAACATACTAGAGGCTAGAAAGGCCGCTAAATCGTCTAAGGTTGCAAAACGTAAGAAGTCAAAAAGCTTCAAACGTCAAATGACGGTAACCGCAACAGCTTACACCTCGCATGTAAATCAAACCGACAGCACACCTAATATAGCCGCTTGGGGAGATCGTTTGAAACCTGGCATGAAAGTTATCGCAGTTTCTCGTGATATGTTAAATGTGTATGGTTTAAAACATCGCTCAAAAGTTCGTATTAAAGGGCTGGATGGGGAATATCTGGTGCTTGATAAGATGAATAAACGTTGGAAAAAGAAAATAGATATTTATATGGGCAAGGACCTTAAGAAAGCGTTCAAATGGGGCCGTAAGAAAGTTGAGCTCCAGTGGAACTAGGGTTGTGCCCCGCTAACTGAATAGTTCTGGAACTTTAAAAGCCCCTGCTCTCTGAGACAGGGGCTTTTTTGATTAAATATACTCACAAAGATTGTCCTCATCATTAATATACGACTAACTATTCTCTAATTTACTGCTATATTTATAGCGAGTGTGGGAACAAAAATACTTAGTCCCGTTCCAACATCGATATGTCGGGTTTTTGTGAGGAGTTGTGATGAGAATATCTAGAATTAGCGGTGTGTTTGGCTATATGTTGCTGTTGGCTATGCTGGGGGCTGGTGGCTTAACTGGCTGCGGCAATGTTGATGCAGAAACTGATGTTGTCAAAACGACTAGCGAGGATGTTTCCAACAATCCAAGTAAATTAGCTCTGGATGCTGAGGTTGCATTCAACTGGTCAGAAGTCAGCGGGCGACATACCCAGGGCATGATCTCCAGCCATTCACCTATCCGGATCGAATTTAATCGCGCGGTTGTGACTCAGGATAAAGTTGGTTTGAATGCGATCAAGCTTATTGATATCACGCCAAAAGTGCCCGGAAGTGCAACTTTCGTTTCCCCTAAAGAATTGGTTTTTATTCCTGAATCACCGCTTAAATCTGGCGCAAGATACACCGTAGATATTGCAGCTATTGGACTTATTGATATTCCTGCGGGTGCTAGTCCCTATCGGTTTAGCTTTAATGTCATTCCGATGGAATTTGAAGTGCGAAGCAATGCGCTGATCGCCTCGGCTGAAACCGGCAGGAAAATGGACCTAACTGGCCAACTGATGACTTCAGACCGAGTAATGCCGGATGATGTAAAGCGGATGCTTAAGGCTAGTTTCCAAAATAAACCGCTTGCAATTGAATGGTCCTTTAACGATGCCGGAAAATCAAATGCATTCACTGTTCGTGACATCGACCGACAGACATTTGCCTCCGACATAACGCTCAGCTGGGATGGTCGCGCGATTGGCATCGATAAACAGGGCAAGCAAGAAGTTGCTGTGCCTATGTTGAATCAATTCGAACTGATTGATGTTGCCGTGATACACGATGAGGGAACAAATCCATACGTGCAAATTAATTTCTCTGACCCGCTGGATACCAGTATAAATTTTCAGGGTTTAGTGCAGATCGCCGATGAGTCAAAGGAAAATTACAAAGTGTCTGCAGAGGGGAATCTGATTAAGGTATTCCCCAAGGAAAATCTGGCGGGTAAATATAATATTCTAATTAATCCTGGTATCAGGAGTGAGGACGGGCAGTCCATTTCACAGCAGGTAAAACGTGAAGTGGAGTTCGACTTACTAAAGCCACAGCTTAGGTTTGTCGGTGGTGGTTCTATTTTGCCTGCAAATAGTCGATTACAAATTCCGTTTGAAGCGGTGGCGATTAACGCGGTTGAAGTAACTGCTTTTCAAATTTATGCAGATAATGTCGGTCAGTTTTTACAAATAAACTCGATGGGTGAAGACAGTGAAACGGGCCGTGTGGGTCGTTATTTGTGGCGAAAGACACTGCCGCTAAATGCAGCAAACTATGATCAATGGAATCGTTATTCAGTTGATGTCACTGATCTAATGAAAGATTTCAACGGAAGCCTGATACGCCTCGAACTATCAGCCGGTCGTCAACATTCAACTTACGCTTGCATAGGATCTGAGAAGTTGAATGTAAACAATAAACCATTATTGAACAATGAAGATTATGGTGAATTCCAACCCAGCGGTTGGGATGGCATAAGCGATTGGCAAGAAAGTGGCTATGGGAATTACAACTGGCAGGAGCGTAATGACCCCTGTAAAGATTCTTACTACATCGAAAATGAAAGCAGCGTCACGGCGTCAAATAACTTTATCGCCAGTAACATCGGGTTAATTGCAAAGCAGGATGGTCATGGCAACCTGCATATTATTTCAACCGATTTGCGTGATGCGAAGCCACTCACTGGCGTCGAGCTTGAAGTGCGCAATTTTCAGGGGCAGGTATTGGCTACCGCTAAGACTGATGGTGACGGTTTTGCCAACGTGAAGTTGGATAAAACCCCTTTTCTATTAGTCGCCAAAAAGTTCTCTGATACAGCGTATTTAAAGCTGAATGCGAAAACAGCCCTCACCGTTAGTCATTTTGATATCGGCGGCAAGAAACTCGAAAAAGGTTTAAAAGGCAGCATCTATGGGGAGCGAGGGGTATGGCGTCCCGGGGATCAAATGCACCTGACATTTGCTCTACATGACAAAGATCAAACCTTGCCGGCGAATCACCCCGTTACTATGCAGCTGATTGATCCAAGAGGTCGTGTCGCCGCATCAAAAACTAGTACCATGGCAGTCGGCGACTTATACCCTTTTATATTTAAAACTAATGAAAAAGATCCTACCGGAACATGGATTGCCAGGGCCAGCTTAGGTGGTAGTCGATTTAGCAAGAATCTCAGTGTGGAAACGGTTCGGCCAAATCGATTAAAAGTGGAATTAGAATTTGCCTCTGATACCCTCTATAAAGGCGATGGCATTCCAGAGGGTACACTGTCCAGCCAATGGCTCCATGGCGCAACGGCTGAAGACCTGAAAGCCGATGTCGCGGTCAGGTTTAGCAGTAAACCTACCCAATTTACTCGTTTTAGTGACTATACCTTTGATGATCCTGCACGCGATTTCAGCAGTAGCGAAAACGCCGTGCTGGAGGGCCGTTTAGACAAAGATGGCAAGTTGCGCTTCAAGAAAGACTTTGCACCGAAAGGTCTGTCACCGGGTATGTTGAGTGCGCGCTTTACCAGCCGTGTATTCGAAAACGGTGGTGCCTTCAGCATCAGCCAGCAAACGGTCGATTATCATCCCTATGAAAATTATGTTGGCATCAAATTACCTAAGGGTGATGCCGTCCGCAATATGCTGCTTACGGACACTATGCATACCGTAAAGCTGGGGAGCTTATCGGCGCGCGGTGAGCCAGTTGGCATCAAGAAAGTTAAGGTTTCTCTGTATAAAGTTGACTGGAAGTGGTGGTGGGATAAATCGTCAGAATCACTGGCTCAGTACGCCGATAGTGAAAACGCAGCGCTACTCAAACAAGATATTGTGAGTACCAACAGCGATGGTGATGGCAGTTGGGACTTTGAAATTAAATACCCTCAGTGGGGGCGTTATCTGGTTCGTGCCTGTGACATGAATGGTGAGCATTGTTCAGGTAAAACGGTGTATGTGGATTGGCCTGGCTGGGCAGGTCGCGCACAAGAAGAGGGCAGTGGTGCGGCAAGCCGCTTGAATCTGTTCAGCGATAAAACAGCCTATGTGGTTGGCGATACGGCTACAGTCCAGCTGCCTGAAGCAACAGAAGGGCGAGCACTGCTGACCGTCGAAACCGGGAGTGAAATACTGAGTCAACAGTGGGTCGAGTTTGATGGCAAGCGGACTCAGGTTGAACTGCCCGTTACTGCAGATATGGCACCGAATGCCTACGTGCATGTTACGTTATTGCAGCCGCACAAAGGAAAATCCAACGAGAGGCCGCTGCGCCTTTATGGGATTGTACCGTTAGAGGTCGCTGATCCTAAAACCTATCTCAAGCCTGTCATTGAAGCTGCTTCAGAATGGGAGCCTGAAACTACTCAGAAGATTACGGTCAGCGAAGCCAATGGGAAGATGATGAACTACACATTGGCGGTTGTTGATGAAGGTTTGCTGGGGCTGACCAACTTTAAAACGCCTGATTTACATCGACAGTTTTATGTTAAAGAGGCTTTGGGTGTAGATACCTGGGATTTGTTTGACTCAGTGATTGGTGCTTACAGCGGCAAGCTCGAGCGGATGTTGGCCATTGGCGGTGGGCAGAGCGAACGTAATCCAGATGAAAATCGTAAGCGACGTTTTCCACCTGTTGTTAAAGTCATGGGACCATTTACACTAGAGTCAGGCAAAAAGGCCGAACATGAGGTAACACTCCCGCCATATCTTGGTGCGGTTCGGGTAATGTTGGTGGCGGCTGACCAAGGAGCTTTCGGTAAGGCCGATCAGGAAATATTTGTTCGCCAACCACTAATTATGCAGGCAAGTTTGCCACGTGTTTTAGGCACAGAAGAAACCTTTGATGTTCCCATCACACTATTTGTTACGGATGACAGTATCAAGCAGGTAGCTTTGCAGGTTGAGGCAGATGAGTTGACTGAAATCGTCGGTGCAAACTCTAAAACCATCGATTTTGTAAAAACGGGAGAAAAGTTAGGTTTCCTCACTTTAAAAACGCGTAAGCGAGTAGGTAAGACGCGACTTAAATTTACCGCAAGAAGTGGTGAGAATGTTTCAGAGTCGGAGATCTTTGTCGATATTCGCCGTCCAAATAAAGAAACAACCCGAGTGACGACGCAACGAATTGATCCTGGTAAAACTTGGGTACATGACTTCAAACCTTACGGTTTGAGAGGAACTAATCATGCTTCACTCGAGTTGTCAGCGGTTCCCCCGCTAAATCTTGATCGTCATCTGAATTATTTACTGCGCTATCCGCATGGCTGTTTAGAGCAGACGACATCGGCGGCTTTCCCTCAGCTTTATCTTAAACGATTGATGACTCTGAGTGACAAGCGTACAAAGCAGATCGAATCACATGTGGGCGCTGCCGTTGAGGCTATGCGCAAGTTCCAAAATGCTCAAGGTGATTTTAATTACTGGCCAGGTGCGGCATCACACAATGCTTGGGCAAGTATTTATGCCGGCCATTTCCTGGTTGAAGCTAAAAAAGCTGGGTACCTGATCCCGCCAACAGTGCTATCGTCCTGGTTGACCTACCAGTCATCGGCTGCGCAACGCTGGGAGCAAGATTCTGAGGATAACGATTCTCACACTCAAGCGTATCGCTTGTATGTCTTGTCGCTTGCTCAGAAGCCACAAATGGGCGCAATGAATCGTTTACGTGAGTCCACTGACCTCAATACCAAAGCACGTTGGATGTTAGCGTCTGCTTACTATGCCATCGGCCAAAGCGATGCTGCATCGAGTGTGATTGATGGTTTACAGCCAGTCACTGAGGCGAGTCAGCGGCGCGATAACACCTTTAGCTCACCACTTGGTGACTTGGGCATTCAGCTAGCTAACTTGGTGGCTTTGGATAAAAAAGAAAACGCCAGCCTATTGCTGGAGAAAATTTCTGAAAAACTGGGTAAAGATGAGTTTCAAAGCACGCAAGGTATTGCTTGGGCCTTGATGGCTGCCACGCGCTACTTAGGTGATGATAAGCAGTTCTTTACAGCGGACTACACCATGAATAGCCTGAACCCTACGTCAGTTGACAGCGATAAGCCTTTATTCTCAAGCGGTTTAGTTGCTACGCAAGATGCTGCCTTGGGGATTAAAAACACTAGTGGAATTCGTCTTTACGCCAGTGTAATTTCGCATGGCGTGCCTGATACTGGCGATGAGAAAAACCTAAGTAAAGGACTCAGCCTTACAACCTTCTACGAGGATAATAAAAAAGACAGTGAATTGGATTGGGGTAGCTTGCCTAACGGGAGTAAGATTGCTCAGGGTACTGATATCAAAATGACAGTTTCAGTCAAGAATGACTCACCTAATAACGCTGAGTACCTAGCGCTGACAATGCCTGTTGCTGCGGGTTGGGAGATTTTGAATGATCTGGAACAGTCAACATCCGGTGCGGTTTATGACCATAAAGATCAGCGGGATGATCGCATTCATTATTATTTTGATTTGAAAAATGGTGAAGAGAAAACCTTTAGTTTAGTGGCCAATGCGGCGTACCTTGGTCAGTTCTATGTTCCAGCGATTAATGTGGAGGGCATGTATGACGGCAACCTCACTGCACGCGAGCGCGGAAAGTGGGTACACATTGTAAAATCTGAAGCCATTGAAAAAGAAAAGCCACTGGTTTCTAAAATCATCAAGGCTAAGCGCGCCAAGCTCCATGATGGAAAAAGCGACGCCCAAGTCACCAAGATGTTTGTGATTGCCGGGGATAAAGTGACGGTGCTAAAGCAAGAGAAGGATGCAGACGGTAAGCTTTGGTACTTCATTAGATTTAACGGTCGCAAGGTCGTTGAAAAGTGGATAAAGGCAGATACTGTGGAGTAACTGCTCATGTCTAGGCGTCCAACCCGCTACTTTGCCGGGTTGCTTGGTTTAATCGTGTTTGGGGCTTGGTTTTTCCACAGCCTCCCAACACAGCTGTTTGACTCGCCTTATTCTTCGCTGGTTCTTAGCCGCGAAGGCAAACTGTTGGGTGCGCATATTGCTGAGGATGAACAATGGCGATTTCCGCCGGTTGAAAAAGTCCCTCAAAAGTTTGCCACTGCGCTAATTGCGTTTGAAGACAAACGGTTTAATTACCATCCTGGGGTCGACCCTTTGGCATTGCTGCGGTCGTTATACCTAAATCTCAGTCAGGGGAAAGTCGTTAGTGGGGGCAGTACCTTATCGATGCAAACGATCCGAATTTCACAGAAAAATCCACCTCGCACGCTATGGAACAAGCTGCTAGAAGCATTAAAAGCGGCGCGGCTGGAGATGCGGTACAGCAAAGATGAAATTCTCAATTTATACGCGAGTCACGCTCCCTTTGGTGGTAATGTGGTTGGCTTGGAAGCTGCTGCCTGGCGTTATTTTGGGCGTAGTCAGCACCAGCTGTCTTGGGCTGAAAGTGCCATGCTTGCGGTGCTGCCGAACAGTCCAGGCTTGATTCACGTCAGTCGTTCCCGACATAAACTTAAAGCTAAGCGCGATCTCCTGTTGTTACGCTTGCAACAACAGGGTGTCCTGTCTGCATTAGATTACCAACTTGCGATTGCCGAAGAGTTGCCGCTAAAACCCGAGCCGCTGCCTCGGCATGCGCCGCATCTGCTGGATACGTTGTTGCAGGCACATCAAAAATTAAATGATCCAGGGAAGGTGCCTCGATTTAAGACAACTATCCATCATGGTGTGCAGCGGGTGGCCATGCAAATCGGTCGGCACCATGCTCAAACACTCATGCAGCAGGGTGTCAATAACTTGGCTATCTTGGTGATAGATAACAACACTTTTGAAGTAGCGGCCTATGTTGGTAATGCACCGACACAACAAGCAGATAAAAACGGTTTAGCGATCGATTTAGTACAGCGACCGCGTAGCACGGGTAGCACGCTTAAACCTTTTTTATTTGCCAATATGATTCAACAGGGCGAAATATTGCCGGAGACTTTGGTAGCTGACACTCCGATTCGTTATTCTGGATATCGCCCGAAAAACTTTAATCGGGATTTTCACGGCGCAGTCAGCGCACGCGATGCTTTGGCCAGCTCGCTGAATATTCCTGCTGTGAATATGCTGAGTTATCACGGGGTAGAGCGATTTCTGGATGCACTAAAACAGATGGGCTTGCAGCATTTACATCGAAATGCGCGTGACTATGGCTTACCGCTAATCTTGGGTGGCGCTGAAGCAAGCCTATGGGAATTAACGGCACTGTATGCAAATTTGGCCCATATTGCCCAGCAGCAAAGCCCCGAGAATTGGCGGTTCTATCGGCAAGCGACGATAACGAAGAAAAACGCTATAGCTTTTAACCGCAAAAAATCACATCGAAATGCCATTAGTCCAGCAACAGCCTGGATGACCTTACAGTCACTGCTTGAAGTCACACGACCAGGAAATGCGGGTTACTGGAAACGGTTTAACAGTACGCAGAAAATTGCCTGGAAAACAGGGACTAGTTTTGGCCATCGCGATGCTTGGGCAATTGGCACGACGCCTAACTATACTGTGGGTGTCTGGGTGGGGAATGCTTCAGGGGATGGCCGGCCGGGTGTCACAGGAGTGACGTTAGCTGCGCCCATCATGTTTGATATGTTTAATCGTTTACCACAAAAAAGTTCATGGTTTGAACAACCAACAGCCCAAATGAAAACGATTAGGCTCTGTAAGAATGATGGTTATCTGGCGAATGACCTCTGTGACGCAGTTGATTATAAAGTGCCTGAAGAGAGCCATTTTGATCGGTTATCACCTTACCACCAGCGCATCCATGTAGTGGAGGCGGATGGTAAGCTGCTTAGGGTGCATAGTGCCTGTGAATCGGTCGATAAAATGCAAACTAAACCCTGGTTTGTATTACCACCGGATCAAGCGTTTTACTACCAACAGTTTCATGCCAATTATCAACCGCTGCCGGCTTGGCGTAAGGACTGTGAAGTAGAAGCAGCCGCCAATTCTTTAGATGATAATCCAATATCGTTGATTTATCCGCGGCGAAATACGCAGATCTATATTCCTAAAGATCTGGCGAATCAGCGCAGTAAAGTTGTGTTTAGGGCTATTCATCGAGTCCCTGAAGAGCAGCTTTACTGGCATCTCAATAACACGTTTCTAGGTGTCACAGAGACTTTCCATCAACACGCTGTTTGGATAAAGGCAGGTAAGCATGAGCTAACTGTGGTTGATGAAGCTGGAAAAAGCGTTTCACAGACTTTTGAAGTGCTAAGCGAAGAATAGACTGGGCTTATTCAAAGGAATAACGAAAGGTCTCCTCTTCCTGCCCCCTCATTACACTCACGGCTAGCTGATCAGACCCAATGAAATTGTAGAGCGTTTGCTGAATAGTATCAGGGTCATTTAATCGAACCCCATTTAACTCTGTGATTACGTCACCCGGTCTGAAGCCTATCTGATAGAGCAATCTAAGTCGATTGCTCAGGTGTAATCTAAATCCCTTAACCTCACCATCCATTAACAAAGGTTCAGGTGCTGAGAATTGAGCGAGGATAGAAACATCATTCATTATGTCATTGCGTAGTGTTCTAAGATCTTGCTGTCCAAGATTTTCAATTTTTCTTGGTGCGCTTGGTCCAGCTGACTCTTGTATCCTTTGACTGCTGGAGTTTGGCCTTTGTTGGTTCCCTGAATTTTGGGCAATGGTTGCCGTGTTATTGTTGCCGTCGGAGAGGAAAATCTCTTGTCTCGCGCCGCGATTTTCAACGACAACCCTGTCCGAAAAAATCTCAAGTACTTTGACCCCGTCAGCGATATTATCGCCTTCGGAGTACATTTTCTGATCTCCGTTAGCGGGTGAAATAATTGCAAAGGCACCGCCACGTGATTTTTCAGGGGGAATATTTTTTGCAGACTTAGCTACATTCAGAACGAATAAAGAGTCAAGGTCTGCCGTCAGCTTAGAGATGAGATCTTTAGCGCTGATAATTGGTTTTGATTCCGGATCGTTGTCGCTTCGATCTTTTGATTTCTTCTTTGCCCATAGGCCATGAAGGCTGAGCCTCATTGGGGGGGCTGAGGGTGCCACTGGTGTTGGAGGAGGTGTTGGAGGTTGTGCGACAACTGCTCGCTGAGGTGCTGCTTTAGGAACCTCTCCAAAAATATGCGTGTCGGCAATAATTCGACCAAAGTTTTGGGTTTGTTGTGATTGAATTGGAGTGACTGAAGTTACCATTGGTGCTGCTGAGATGTCTTGTATCGGTGCGACAATCATCCATAATAATTTAGCGAGCGAGGCTGATAGCGCCATTACTAACAAAGGCATCAATAAGATGGGGGCACGCTGCAGCATGGGGGGGCGTTCATCAATCATAAATTGGTCAATCTCGGGGGTATATTATTTTTCTAATGCGCCGGACACCTTTTTGGCACAACAAACATGCTAGCAGCGGGGAAAAATAACCGTACGAATTTCCGACCTAAGTACGATAAATGACGACCAACTAGGTAAAATTAGAGGAAAGATCCCCCCATTGGTTTTGACAAAGTGCTAAACCAGCGATAGCGGCAGTTTCTGCCCGCAAAATGCGTGGGCCAAACCTAATAGCCTGGAATTGATGTAGTTTCATCTGTATCACTTCGTCCTCATGGAATCCGCCTTCCGGGCCAACAATTAAAGAAACGGGTCGTGTTGGTCTGGCTAATTCGGTTAAGGTGTGATCGGCTTCAGGGAGCATGGAAAGGTTGAGTCGTTGTGTGGGTTGCAACAGGTAGTCCTGAAAACTCAACAACGGTAACAGTTCAGGAACGATGGTTCTGCAGGACTGCTCGCAAGCGCTATTGATCACGCCCTGCCAGTGCTGCATTTTCTTATCCAATCGATTCCCTTTAACATTCAAGACGCTGCGCGCAGCAACAAAAGGCTGGATGCTGCTAACACCCATCTCTACCGCTTTTTGAAGCGTAAAATCGAACTTGTCTGATTTTATTAGCGCCATCACCAATCTGAGATCAAGCGGTGACTCGCGGTCTGTATTGATGAAATTGGTAATAACGACGCTAGATTTTCGCTTGTCTACTTCAGTAAATACCGCATTATACTCACCGCCCTGCCCATTAAATAAAATGATTGGTTCGCCTGGTTTTCCGCGCAGTACCTGAACTGCATGTCTATGCAGCTCGTCAGGAAGGACAAGAGTCTGATTTATTTCGAGAGGTTGTTGGATGAAATATCTGGGGATGCGCACGTGGGAAGCTCAGAAAAACAGGGATTTCATCATAAACATTTTATGCTTTTTGTAACAGCTTTATAAGGGAAACAGTCATGCGTGCCGTCGCTCCCCAGAGCAAAAAACCCTCGTACTCTTTGAAGTAAATGACTGGGTGCTTTTTGCCGTCAAATTCGCGTTCCTCAACCACGTAGTTTTCCACATTGGCTAACCAAGCTAGTGGCATAGTAAAAGCTGCAGCAACCTCGCTCGTTTGTAAGCTTAAATTATAAGGCCAGGGTATCGTTGCTACGACTGGGGTAATCTGAAAATCACTGATACTGTAATGATGGTTAAGTTCACCAATGATTGTCACATCATCCGGGCTAACGCCGATCTCTTCATGAGCCTCACGCAGGGCCGTTCTGTGCAAGTCTGTATCGTTTTTTTCATGTTTACCGCCGGCAAAAGCTACTTGTCCGCTGTGCCGGTCTTTCTCATGCACGGCTCGCTGAATGAATAATAAGTGCCATTCTTGGGCAACCTTAACAAATGGAATTAAAACCGCTGCCTTTTTTAATGCAGTTGCAGCACTTTTGTAGGGGATGTCCGAAGTTAACTCTGAGGAGTGTTGGCTTAGCCGTTGGCGAATCTCGTCTAGCCCAATACTGGCAAGTTCGGTCAAGGGTGGTACCTCTAATTTTTGTAATAGTTCTAACGATTATGATAACCGATACCACCGCTCATACCTAATTTCAGAGGATGTATTTAGATTAAGCAAGCAGTCATTTTATGGGTGTTAATATTTTCCCCATACTGCTTCTGCTGCTTAGTAACTGCCTTGAAGTAATGTTAGATAGGCGTACTTGCTGGTAACAATTCGCCGTCTTAGGGGTAATCTAACTAGGGGACTGTAAGGTCTTAGTGAGTAGCAACACAGTAGGGGTAGAGGAGCTGGTAAAAGCTTCTACCAAAACTCCTTTACGGAGGGGAATCAGGCAGCTCAACTGGTTACCCCTCCGTCGGGGAGCACTCACCATTAATGACATTTCTGTCGATTTATCCAGTGCAATGTTCTGACTACGTTCCAAAATTCAGCTTCTGTTAATCATCTTTGGCGCTTAATAAACGCGTAGATTTCATAGATCTCCTTGTGTAGTTTTACTGCAAGATGCTTGACAAGGCATGGGTAGGATATTGTTTTCCTCCTTTCTTTATCCTACTTATGCCGGACTTTTAAATCCATTCAACGACTAATCTATTTAAGCCATGGAAATGAAACGCGTCCTTGTAATGAGGCGTTTCCATAAGCTTTAGCTCGGGTAATTCCATAAAGATCAACGGGATACTAATTTCCAATTCCAGTCGCGCTAATATCGCACCGATGCAATAATGAATCCCCGCACCCAGCGAAACATGCCCTCCATCTTTACGAAATGGGTCGAAGCTATCCGCACGTTGAAAGCGATGAGGATCACGGTTTGCGGCGCCCAACAGCAGCGCAATTTCTTCTCCCGCCTTAAGATCGATTCCCTGTATCGAAACATCTTCAAGTGCGTAGCGTGTGAATAGATGCAATGGCGCATCGAAGCGCATCGTTTCAGTAATTGTCGCACGGGTCTGCTGAGGGCTACCAAACAATGTGGTAGGTTCCAAACCGCTTTCCAAAATACATTTAATCGCATTCCCCGCTTGATGTACGGTAGCTTCATGTCCGGCATTTAATAACAGAATAGCGGTTGAAATGAGTTCATCATCAGACAACGATTCGCCGTCAATTTCAGCTTCAATCAGATGAGACAATAAGTCTGTTTGGGGTTGCTTGCGACGTTGGTCAATAAGTCTTTGGAGAAATTCAGTAAACTCAATAGCTGCTTGGTTCGCAGCAAGCTCCTCTTCATAACTTTGAGTCAGGGTATAGACCTTGACCATGGCATGTGACCAATCAAGTAGGTTCTGTACATTAGAGTCAGGCACACCAAGCATGCGAGCAATGATGGTGGCTGGGATCGGCATCGCGTAGGTTTCGAGTAAGTCAGTTTGCTTTTTCTCTCGAAAGTTATTAATCCGCTGCATGGCAAATCCTTCAATTTCAGGTCTCAAAGTTTCGACCTGCCGATTGATGAATGCATGATTGATAAGAGAGCGCAGTCGGGTATGCTGTGGTGCTTCCAGATTGAGTAAGGAGTGTTTTTCAGTTAAACGAAAGGCTGCCAGATGTGCGG
>CALAJG010000027.1 GCA_937923375.1 uncultured Leucothrix sp. | reverse complement strand
CAAGAATATAATCTAGGCGAACCTCAGAGTCGTTTAGAAAAAGGTGCTAAGACAGATAAGACCGGCACTCAAATAAACTTCTTACCCAGTAAAGAAATCTTTGCGATCACCGAATTCAGTTTTGATGTGTTAGCTAAGCGACTTCGCGAGCTATCGTTCCTTAATTCCGGTGTTCGCATCAACTTGATAGATGAGCGTGGTGAAGGCGAATCGATTGTATTTGAATACGAAGGAGGGATTAGCTCCTTTGTAGAACACTTGAATCGGAAGAAAACAGCAATACACCCAAACACAGTTTATATCGATACGTTCAAAGATGACGTGGGTGTTGAGGTTGCACTGCAATGGAATGATACTTATCAGGAAAATATTTACTGCTTTACTAATAACATTCCTCAGCGCGATGGTGGTACGCACCTCGCAGGATTTCGTGCAGCATTAACACGTACCCTTAACCAGTATCTTGAACGGGAAGGCTTACTCAAAAAAGAAAAAATATCACCAACCGGTGATGATGCACGTGAAGGCTTAACAGCGGTTCTTTCGGTAAAGGTTCCTGATCCAAAATTTTCCTCGCAGACAAAAGACAAGCTAGTTTCATCTGAAGTGAGAGGGATTGTTGAGTCGGCGATGAGTGATCGCCTTAATGACTTCTTACTTGAAAACCCTAACGAAGCAAAGATCATCGCTTCAAAAATTATTGATGCTGCAAGAGCCCGTGAGGCTGCTAGAAAAGCGCGTGAGATGACTCGCCGGAAAGGCGCTCTGGACATTGCAGGCTTGCCCGGCAAGTTGGCAGACTGTCAGGAAAAAGATCCGGCCCTATCAGAAATTTACCTGGTGGAGGGTGATTCTGCGGGTGGTTCTGCTAAGCAAGGAAGAGATCGTCGTACACAGGCTATTCTGCCTTTGAAGGGTAAGATCCTGAATGTTGAAAAAGCGCGTTTTGACAAGATGCTGCAATCAACGGAAGTGGGCACTTTAATCACGGCGCTAGGCTGTGGTATCGGTAAAGAGGAGTTTGATCCGGAAAAGCTACGCTATCACCGCATCATAATCATGACCGATGCCGATGTTGATGGATCACACATCAGGACATTGCTTCTTACCTTCTTTTATCGCCAGATGTTTGAACTGGTTGAAGCTGGCCATATTTACATCGCGCAGCCGCCGCTATACAAGATGAAGAAAGGAAAGCGAGAACAATACGTAAAAGATGATAAAGAATTAAACCATCATTTGTTACAGATTGCGTTAGATGGCGCAACTTTGTATTCAAATGATCAAACGCCGGGAATAAAATCAGAAGGCTTAGGCAAGCTGGCTGAAAGTTTTACAAGCGTTATGGAAGATATACAGCGCTTGCGTCAGCGTTTCGATACGGAAGTATTGGAAGGCATGCTGTTTACAGATTCAGCTTCTGATAAGTTAGATAAGGATATGGTAAGCCAATGGTTGGCGAATGTTTGTGACAGTCTAAATCACAAATTTAATGGAACACGCAACTACAAGTCTGAGATGAAAGAGACTGAAAGTGGGGGGTGGTGTGTTCATGTGATTCGCCGTATGCATGGGGTTGATACTACGTTATTGTTCGCTGATGGCTTGTTTAACAGCGAAGAGATAAAACGTCTGAACAGACTAAATCAGGAGCTTGCGGGCTTGCTCTCTGAAGAATCATGGATTGAGCGGGGTGAGAAAAAAGAGCCAGTCATGCGCTTTGACGCTGTGATGGAATGGCTACTTAAAGAAGCTTCCAGGGGATTAAACATTCAGCGATATAAGGGACTCGGTGAAATGAATCCTGGTCAGCTATGGGAAACAACCATGGATCCTGAGACCCGCCGCATGTTACAAGTGACCATAGAAGACGCGTATCAGGCAGACGAAGTGTTTTCTACACTTATGGGCGATCTGGTTGAGCCGCGACGAGAATTTATTGAGAGAAACGCCCTATCGGTATCGAATCTGGATATCTGACCTATTCAGGAAGAATGGGAAGAGATCGGTGATAGCGGTAGTTTTAGCAATCGCTAAGGAAATAGAATGAATATAACAAAACTATGGAGCCTTGCTGCATCTACAACAATTGTTTTTGCATTAACGGCGTGTTCAGGGAATCCTGTCGAAAACAATAGCGCAGTAACCCCTAAGAAAACTTTGGCAAACACCAAAAAATTTAAAAAAGTTACCAAAGCAAGCAAGGTAGCAAGTGCGACAAAAATCGTATCAAAGAAAAGGGTAGTTACAAATACTACGCCACTTAAAGTCAATCAGCCGACGACTTTAGCAAGAAAGTCAGTAACGACAAGTAGTCCAAGAAAAGTTGCTAAGGCCAGACCATTGAGTCGAGCGGAATCAAGAATAAAGAAACAAAGAATTACCGCCCTAGGCAAGTCAAGGCAGGCTCAAGCTCAAGCGAGATTGAATTACGCTAGAGCGCAGGCTAGAAAAAAATACCTTGAAAATCAAAAGCTTAAATCTCAAGAGGCTAGAAAAGCTAACAATATCCGGATTGCGCGAAATCGAAATAAGGATTTTTATGGGCTTGATCGCTTTGTTGGAAGCCAAGCGGATGAGCCAGTAAGGAGTCGGCCAGTTAGACGAGTAGCTAAAGCCCGCACAGTACAACGAACGGTAAACAGAACCAGACCTGTTCCGGTTAAGGTAAGGCAAATAGCAAAAAGTCCGAAGCGTGTCGCTATTGCACAAGCGAGGCAGAGACAGCCTGTTAAGGCACGTTCGGTACAGCGAGTAGCGACAAGAGCTAGACAGCCCGTTCGCACTAGAGCCAGACAACCGGTTCAAACAAGATCCAGGCAGCCCGTTCAGGCTAGATCAAGACAGCCGGTTCGCAGTAGATCCCGGCAACCAGTGCGCACAAGAGCTCAACAACCCGTTCGCGCCAGAGGCACACAGTACGCTGCAGCACGAAGAAAAGCACCGGTAAGAACTGCAGCAAGAGCGAATCAGTACCGAAATGTTGCGAAAAGACGTGCTGCCAATAACCGTGCTAATGTTCGCAAAGCAGTTTACAAAAGGCCGGCTCAAAGAAGAATATCAAGAATTGATCCGAACACTTCGTTTGGGTTTGCATTATCCAATGCTGCAGTAGAACGTACAAAGCATCGTGTGCGTTATGATGGAAAGTATTTGAAAATTGGCTACCCTTGGGGAGATGTTCCAAAGTCGATTGGCGTTTGTACCGATGTGGTAATTAGAGCTTACCGTCGTTTAGGTATCGATCTTCAGCAAGAAGTTCACAAGGACATTAGTCAGGATTTCTACGCCTATCCAAACTTAGCGAAATGGGGTTTGAGAAAACCGGATCCAAACATTGATCATCGCCGTGTTTATAATCTGCAGGCATTCTTCAAACGCCACAAGGCGGAGTTACCAAGATCGAGAAATCCGCGTCATTATAAACCAGGTGATTTAGTTACCTGGATGGTTGGCCCTAACTTCCCACACATTGGTGTCGTGGTAAATAAGCCATCGAAAGCGGATCCAAATCGCCTTATGATTGCACACAACATTGGCTATGGACCAAAGATTGAAGATATATTGTTCCGTTTTCCAATGACGGGTCATTATCGATACACGCCAAAGAATAGGAAAGTAAATCCGTCATTATTGTTCGCTAAAACGCCACCACCACCTAGTGTACTGGCCAGACAGCGCAACAACGGGATGACTTATCAAGAAGTCCTGCAGGCAAGCAAGATTCTGTCCGGTGAGTTTAAAGCGAGATCGTTGAATAATCTGGACGACTTGTTGGCCAGCAATGGTAAAAAAGGCAAACCTCAGGAAAGAATTATGTTGGCTAACTTAGATGCAAGCATTTTAGGCACTGGGGTAAATCAGGATGCGCTTAATGCCTTGTTAAAATAGTTACACAGAAAACTATATTAGACAATCCATCTATCAGGGATGGGTTGCCTAAACTTGGCGTTACAGTGTAAAGTGTAAAAAAACAACAAAGAAAGCACGATAAACAACAAAAATAAAGGTTTCCACATGAAAGGCTCACTATTACCAGTAGTTGCGCTCCTTGCTGCTACAACGTTCGTTCTCCATGGTTGTAGCTCAGACGATCAACAATCTCAAGCAATTAGCAAAACCACTGCACCTGCACCGTCCTCGGTGGCTCCAACAAAGAGCCTCTCTATCTTTTTGTCTCTACATCAGCAGTATTGTGAAAGTGACATGGATTCGCGAGAAGCACTGGTGGCGGCATTACAAGCAGATAAACGCTTTAAGCCGGCTTCAGGTTTTGTGGGAGTATATGAAACCAAAGTTGATGGCGTTAGTTATGCCGTTTCCCCTGAGATAGATGGCTGTACGACAGATGTCATGGTAAAAAATGAGAAAACTGGCAAGTTGTTATTTAGCTATGCAGATATGAATAAAGCGCTAACTAAGAAGGGCTACCAAGTGGTTGGCGATGAAACAACCCGAAAGGATGTTGGCTCTGATAGAAAGGAAGTGACTATTCTTGAAAAAACCTTTATTTCGCCAAAAGGCGAGACGACTAATCTGGACTACCCAGCTGATCGACCAGACAAGTACTTTATGACTTTATTTGCTAAGAAGTTTACCAAGCCTGGCGAAAGCTCCGTGAGCATGAAAAACTAATTACCGATTACTGAACGACTTATCGTTAGACACAAAAAAGGCACCCGACAGGTGCCTTTTTAGATCCATAAAACAAGCAATTGAATTATCGTTTGAAGCGCTTGTTGAATTTATCAACCTGACCTGCTGCAGTGTTCAAGCTTTGCTTACCCGTATAAAAAGGATGAGACTCACTAGATACGTCCAGCTTGATCAAGGGATACTCGTTGCCATCTTCCCATTCGATGGTCTCTTTTGCAGAAACTGTTGAACGAGTCAGGAATGAAAAACCACTCGTGACATCCTGAAAAACAACTTCTCTATAATCTGGGTGAATACCGGCCTTCATTGTGAAGATCCTCAAAAATTTGTTGGTTAAATCTAAAGACGCGAAACTATACCAGATACCTGAGCAAGAAGAAATAGAATCCGGATGAGAAATTTAGTAAGAATTATTTCGGTTTGTCCTTATTTCGGGCCCGTGGATGAGCCTTGTCGTAAACGTTAGC
>CALAJG010000026.1 GCA_937923375.1 uncultured Leucothrix sp. | reverse complement strand
ATTGCGGATGACATGCAGCCCGAGCTTCTGGATCAGCCCATGAATGGGGTAGCTGATGATTTCAAACGAATCAAAGGGGTTGGGTTAGTGCTCGAAGAAGCATTGCAGGAATTAGGCATTTATCATTATTACCAACTAGCAAAACTAACCACCGAAAATGCGAAATGGGTAGAGCATCATATTGGCTTTCCGGGTCGTGTTAAACGCGAAAACTGGGTAGCTCAGTCGCAGACATTGGCAGAAGGCAAGGTCACAGAATATTCGAGCCGTTTTGATAAGAGTGATACGCCTTACAAGGCTGTTTAAGCTAACAAATCGAAACTAGTTTAAGGTCAATGCCCAATCATTTATTCAGTGGTTGGGTGTTGGCATTTCAGTGTGAATTCAGCTGCTCTCATGATAATTGGCTTAACGCTAATAAGTCAGAGGTCGCCGCTTGTGAATGAACACACACTGTCAGAGTCTGACCAGAAAATAATCCATTCAGATGGTAAAAACCGAGCCAGATGGAATTGGTTTTTTGCGATACTCTGGAATGCTATCGTCTTTCCCGTTATGTTTTTTCAGTGGGACGAGCTAGCTAAGATAGTCAATGAAGACCCCATTTTCTCTGTCTTTATTTCGTTTCCGATCATTGGGCTTTTTTTGCTTTATGGCAGCATTAAAGATGCCATCGATTGGTTCAGATTTGGCGAAGCGCCACTTACGCTCAACACCTATCCTGTCTATCTCGGTGGAAATATCAGCGGTTACATTGATTTTAATACACATCATGAACGGGGGGTAAATGCTGAAGTTTCCTTACGATGCTCGCATCATTACATAGATCATGACTCCAATAGCGATAACAACTCAGCGACGGATGTACTGTGGCAAGATGATTTACTGATGCCCACTCAACCACAAGCCGATAAAACCAGAGTGTTGTTTTCATTCTCGATCGACGATGATTTACCACAATCTCAAGGAAAAGGCAGTGAGCGGCACGAGTGGAATGTAGTGGTGAAGCTACCGGTCAGGGGTAAAAACTTGGTGCGGGTTTATATTGTTTCTGTGGATAAGCACTATGCGCTTCCTACATCAAAAAGTTCGCCACTAATGAAAGAACAATTAATGTTGAATCAGCCAAAAGTGGCTGCAAAGTCGGTTTACGGACCAATAGAAAATTCTAAAATAAAATCCACTGGCACACCGCAAATCAGTACTACGCATCGCGGGCAGCAATTTTACTTTCCTGCATCCAGAAACAGAGTCTCAGGAATCACTTGCTTAATAGCGAGCTTGTTTTTTGGTGGAGTGGTATTTTTCATGCTGAGTGAAGCCACTGATTTTATGCCATATACGCTGGGTCTGTTTTCACTGCCATTTATCTTGGTAGCCGTGATTTTGTTTGTTGTTGGACTGCTCCTTCCTTTGCATAAGCTGGAGGTTGTTGTTGGGCGAACAGGCATCATGGTTAGGCATCAGGTGCTTTTTTATACCTATGAAGCTAACCTGGCAACTAAAGATATTGCTGATATTCAAGTCAAGCGCAATGGCTCCAGTAGTGGCGGCAAGACGAGTAAGGTTTGGTATCAATTACAGGCTGTTGATGTGAATGGTCTTGTGACAACAGTTGGGGACAGCATCGCAGGCAGTAGCTATGCGAAACAGGTGAGACAGCAAATGGTTGATGCTTTAGGTAACGTCTGGCAGCCTACTGAAGTCTTTCAGCAGCCGGGTAAATTAGAGAAGCTGAAACAATTTAAGGGGTCGCGGTATTCAGGGTGGCTAGCGAAGCTGATTCCAATCATTTTCATCCTCGCTATTGCCTACGATCTTTACAAGCTACTGCGTTCAGACTGACATACTCTGGCAGTTTGGGTTAAAAGTCACAAAAGCCCAAAGTTTATCTTACGAAGTCAATAATAAACGCTCAGCCGTATTAAACGGACAACTGAGGTAACAATTGACTAACAGAGGATGAAATCATGGCACGTAGAGCAGGCGGAAGAAAAGCACGCGTAGAATTAAGAAACGCGCCATTAGCTGAAGATATTAAACCGGTTAGCCCCGGTGAAACCGGCGGCCAGTACAAACCACTAAGCGACACTGATGTCGCGGCCATCCACGAAAATATATTCCGAATCCTTGAAGAGATTGGCTTTGCTCAAGCGACTGAGCATTGCATCGAAAAATGTACAGCCGTGGGTGCGATTCTAGGCGACGATGGACGTCTACGCATGCCGCGTCACGTTGTCGAGAATGCCTTAAAAGTTGCTGCAAGAAACATGACTTTGTACGGCCAAACCCCAGAGCATGACCTTGACCTGTCCGGTAACCGAGTCCACTACGCCACAGCCGGTGCTGCAGTAATGATTGCCGATCCAGAAAAAAATGAGTATCGCGAGTCAGAGGCGCAAGATCTTTATGACATGGCGCGCATTGCTGATACCTGTGAGCACATCCATTTTTTCCAGCGCATGTGTGTACTGCGTGACGTGTTGGATAATTATGAAATGGATCTCAACACGGTTTATTGCTCAGCAATGGGCACATCTAAACATATCGGGGCGAGTTGGACAGAAGGCTGGCACTTAGAAAAAACGCTTGAGATGCTGCACATGATTGCGGGCGGCGAAGATAAATGGCGAGAGCGCCCATTTGTCAGTCAGTCAAATTGCTTTGTAGTGCCACCAATGAAGTTTACCGAAGAGGCGTTGGATTGTTTACGTATCGCAGTAGAAGGCGGTATGCCAGTACTGTTGTTGTCAGCCGGTCAGGCCGGTGCAACGGCTCCGGCGAGATTACCCGGTGCTGTGTCACAAGCTTGGGCTGAGTGCTTGGGTGGTTTGGTGTATGTGAATGCGATTAAAGAAGGCGCCCCCGCTATCATCGGTACGTGGCCATTTGTGTCTGATTTGCGCACCGGTGCAATGAGTGGTGGTTCGCCTGAGCAAGGCCTGTTGTCAGCAGCCTGTATGCAAGTGGGTGAGTCGTTTGACCTGCCGAGCAGTACCGCCTGTGGTATGACTGATTCGAAATTCCCT